>JBDGXT010000211.1:0-5507 GCA_039584455.1 Gemmatimonadota bacterium | reverse complement strand
CAGCCCGACCTGCGACAAACCCTGGAGGACCTTGGCGATTTCCTTCGTGAGGACGAGGCCCGGCAGGTGGATCAGGACCGAGGCCCTGAGCCCCGTGCCCGCATTGGTCGGGCAAGCGGTAAGATACCCAAACTCCGGGTGGAACGCGACGGGAAGGCGCTCTCCCAGGTCGGCGTCGAGTCGCTCGATCTCGCCGTAGGCACGCGACAGGTCGAAGCCTGATTGGAGGCTCTGCAACCTGAGGTGATCCTCCTCGTTGATCATCACCCCGAGGCTTCCGGTCGTGAGCAGGGCTGCGGCGCGGCGCACCGGTTGGTTGCGCTCGAGGCCGGCCAGTTCCCGCGAGATCATGTGCCGCTCGTGCAGCAGGTGGCGGTCGACGAGGTCGAGGCCGTCGAGGTGGAAGGTGACGCCGTCACCCAGGCTGGCGGTGTCCAGGCCGGCCTCGACGATCCGATCCCGCGCGGCCTCGAGGTCCTCGGGCTTGGCCCGCAGCGTGAATGCCATCCCCTGCAGATTTCGGGCGAGCCGCAGTCGCGTGGAGAGCACGACCCGACTGTCGGGCCCACTCGCATCGAGCCAGGACATTCCGCTGTCCGGGAGCAGGCTGAAGTCGAGCGTCATTCCATGCCCCGAATGCGATCCCGCAGCTCCGCCGCGAGCTCGAAGTTCTCGGCGTCCACCGCGCGCCGGAGTTGCTCACGGAGCTCCCTGAGCGTACGGTCCGAATCGGTGTGGCGGTCCGAGCCGGCGGCGGCGAGGTACACCTCGCCCACGTGCTGGCTCGACCCGTGGATACGCCGCAGGAGATCCCGCAGGTGCTGCTCGAACGTCTCGTAGCAGTGGGGACAGCCCAGCCGGCCCGTCTCACGAAAGTCCTGCAGCCGAGCCCCGCAGAATGCACAGGTGCCGTCATCCTCCCCGTCCAGCAGCGCCGCCGCTCCCTGCCCCACCGAGGCCATCAGGCCCGCGAGCGGGAACTTCGCTGCACTGGCTCCCGTCTGGACACCCTTCTCGGCCGCGCACTGTTCGCACAGGTGCACCGTGGTGACCGAGTTGTCCACGATCTGTGTGAGGTGGATGGCCGCCGGCCGCTCGTTGCAGTTGTCGCACTGCATCAGGGCACCACCTTCAATCCGTCGGCCGTTTGCAGCCGGCCGTCCTGCAGCAGCAAGGTGCGGTCCGCCCGCTCGGCAAGCACCGGATTGTGCGTGACCACCACGAGTGCGGTCTCGAGATCGCGCGCGAGGCCAAACAGCAGGTCGTTGAGCCGCTCTGAGTTGTGATGGTCCAGGTTGCCGCTGGGCTCGTCTGCCAGGAGCACCTTGGGATCGTTGACCATGGCGCGCGCCACCGCACAGCGCTGTTGTTCACCGCCGGAGAGTTGGGTCGGACGGTGCGTCATGCGTCCCGCGAGACCGACCGACGCTAGCAGCTCCTCGGCCCTGGCTCGGGCGCGATCCTCCTCCCAGCCGCCGATGAACAGCGGCATCATGACGTTCTCGAGCGCCGTGAATTCGCGCAACAGGTGATGGAACTGAAACACGAACCCGACCATCCCGTTGCGCAGCGTGTCCAGCCTGTCCGGCGTGAGCGTCGTGTACGGCACGCCGTCGAGGCGTACCTCTCCCCCCGTCGGCTGCTCGAGGGCTCCCAGGATGTGGAGCAGTGTGCTCTTGCCCGCACCGCTGGCGCCGACGATCGCCACCATCTCGCCGCGCCGGACCGACAGGTCCACGTGGTTCAGGACCTCCACCAGGGAGAGGTCTCCCCCGCGGTAGACCTTGCGGACGCCCGCTGCCTCGACGACGGTGCTCATTCGTACCTGATCGCGTCGACCGGATCGAGCGTCGCCGCCTGGCGCGCGGGATAGAGCGTCGCGAGGGTCGCCACGCCGACCGTCGCGGCGAGGATGATCAGCAAGTCCAGTGCCTGTACGTGGACCGGCAGATGGTCGATGAAATAGACCGAGGGATCGCGCACCGAGAGTCCCATCGCCCGCAGAATCCCGATCTCCCGGGTCTTGTCCCGCACCAACATGGTGAGGGTGCTCACGATGTTGAACGCCGCGACCACCACGATGAGGAGCAGTATCGTGCCCATTGCGAGCTTCTCGAGCTTGAGCGCCGAGAACAGCGAGGCGTTCTGACTCTGCCAGTCGAGCGTACGATAGGGATAGCCGAGCTGGTCCTCGATCTCGCGACCCACTTGCGGTGCCGACCACGCATCGCGCAACCGGACTTCGAGACCCGTGACGGCGTCGTCGAGGCCCGCGTAGCGCTGGGCCAGTTCCCGATTCACGAGCACGTAGCTGTTGTCGTACTCGTACATCCCGGTGTGAAACAGTCCCGTGACCTCGAACGTCCACCACTTGGGCACGAACGTGCCGAGGGCGGAGTTGAACTTGCTGCCTGCCGGCGCGACAACGGTCACTCGGTCGCCGGGGTACGCGTTGAGGCGGTCGGCCAGCCGGCGACCCAGCACCATACCGCCATCCACGTCGTCCAAGGTCGTGGTGAACTCGAGGTCACCCTCGAGGAAATGGCGCGGCAGCGCGGTGACCGCCATCGTGCCCGTGTCGGGTTCCATCCCCACGACGTAGACACCCTCTGCGTAGTCCGCACCGGCCGAGACCAGACCCTGGCTCAACACGAACGGCGCGATGGCAACCACCTCGGGGTGGCTCGCCACGGTGTCGCGCACGGCACGCCAGTCGTCGATCCGCAGCCCTCGGCCGAACGTGAGGACCCGTAGGTGCGGCGACGCGACCAGGATCTTGCTGCGCAGCTCGTTCTGCAGGCCGTTCATCACTCCGGTCACGACGATGAGTGCCGTGACCCCCAGGGTCACCCCGGCCGTCGCGATCAGGGTGATCAGGGAGAACAGCCGCGCGGAGCGACGACTGCGCATGTAGCGCGATGCCAGCCTGACGTCCAACCGGGTCATTCCTCGGGCCTCAGCATCGGGAACAGGATCACGTCGCGAATCGATGACTCCTCTGCGAGCAGCATCACCAACCGGTCGATGCCCACGCCGCAGCCTCCCGTCGGTGGCATGCCGTACTCCAGTGCGCGGACGTAGTCCTCGTCGGGCTGGTGCGCGTCCTCGTCGCCGGCTGCGCGGGCCGTGGCCTGCGCCTCGAACCGGGCTCGCTGGTCATCGGGGTCGTTGAGCTCGCTGAACGCATTGGCGAGCTCCCTCCCCTGCACGAACAGCTCGAAGCGCTCCGCTAGGGCCGGGTTACCGCGCTTGGGCTTCGCCAGTGGCGAGAGCTCGAGCGGGAAATCCACCACGAAGGTGGGCTGCTCCAGTTGCGGCTCGGCGTATTCCTTGAAGACCTCGTCCATCAGCTTGCCGCGGGGCATGGGATCCAGGTCGGGAACGTCGCGCTTGCGCAATAGGTCCCGCAGCGCGTCGTCGTCGCTGCGCTCCAGGTCCACGCCCGCGTGCTGTTTGACCAGCTCCAGGTACGGCACCCGGGGCCAGGGTCGTGTGAAGTCGAAGGTTGTGCCGAAGCGCTCAAGCACCGGGCTGCCGCACAGCTCCACCACCAGGTCGTGCACCATCTCCTCCACGAGGTCCATGATGCTCTCGTAGTCCGCATATGCCTCGTAGAACTCGAGCATCGTGAACTCTGGGTTGTGGAGTCGGTCCACGCCCTCGTTGCGGAAGTCCTTGCCGATCTCGTACACTCGCTCGATCCCACCCACGATGCAGCGCTTTAGATAGAGCTCGGTCGCGATGCGGAGATAGAACCGCGAGTCGAGCACTTTGTAGTGCGTGGTGAAGGGTCGGGCAAGCGCGCCGCCGTAGATCGGTTGTAGCACCGGTGTCTCGACCTCGAGGTAGCCGCGGTCGTCCAGGAAGCGGCGGAGGTAGGCGATCGCGCGCGCGCGGAGCAGGAACGTCTCCCGTCCTTCGGGCCGCGCCAACAGGTCGGCGTACCGCTGCCGGTAGCGCTGCTCGGTGTCGCTGAGCCGACCGTGCTGCTCCCCTTCAGCATCTTCCTTGCCGATCGGTGGCGGTCGTAGGGCCTTGGCCAGCAAGGTCACCTCCCGCGCGTGCACGGTGACTTCCCCGGTCTTGGTCCGGAACATGTGCCCGGCCACCCCGATGTGATCACCGAGGTCCAGCAGCTTCACGAGCTCGTAGGCCTGGTCCCCGAGCTGGTCCTTTCGGAGATAGACTTGCACCCGCCCCGATGCGTCGGCCAGATGGGCGAAGGTGGTCTTCCCGTGCCCGCGGCGAGCCACGATCCGGCCGGCGACCCGTACCTGAACCTCCGTGTCGGGTGTGCCGTCCGCGGCGCCGTAGGCCTCGATGGCCGCGCGCGCCGTATGCGAGCGGTCGTAGCCGTACGCAAAGGGCTCCACGCCCAACTCGCGGATCGCGGCGAGTTTCTCCCGTCGGGCCTCCTCTACGAACGAGCGGATGTCGACGCTCATGCCGCGCGGCTCCCGAACCTCTTCAGGAAGGTCTCGATGAATGCGTCGATCTCCCCGTCCATCACGGACTGCACGTCCGAGATCTTCAACTCGGTGCGATGGTCGTTCACCATGGTGTAGGGTTGGAACACGTACGACCGGATCTGGTTGCCCCAGCTGATGTCGGTCTTGGTGGCCTCCAACTCGGCCTTCTTCTTCTCGCGCTCCTCGATGGCGCGCTGGTACAGCGCCGCGCGCAACATCTTGAGGGCCGTCGCCCGGTTCTTGTGCTGGCTGCGTTCCTGCTGACACGACACGGCTATCCCGGTCGGCACGTGTCGTAGCCGCACCGCCGAAGATGTCTTGTTGACGTGCTGCCCACCCGCCCCGGAGGCGCGGAACACCTCCATCTCGATGTCCTCGTCCCGCAGGTCGATCTCGACACTGTCGTCCACGACCGGGTAGACGAAGACGGAAGCGAACGACGTGTGACGGCGGGACTGTGCGTCGAACGGGGAGATCCGCACCAACCGGTGTACCCCCTTCTCCGCCTTCATGTACCCGTACGCGTAGTCCCCGCGGATCTCCATGGCCACGGACTTGATACCGGCTTCGTCTCCCGCCAGCAGGTCCAGCACCTTGACCGTGTACCCGCGGCGCTCGGCCCAGCGGTTGTACATCCGCATGAGCATCTCCGCCCAATCCTGGGACTCGGTGCCCCCCGCCCCGGGGTGAATGGTCAGCAGCGCGTCACGGCGGTCGTCGGGCCCCTGCAGCATGCTCTGAAGCTCCAGTTGCTGTAACCCGAGTCCCAGCCGGTCCGCCTCCTCAACCAGCTGCCCTTCCAAGTCGGCGTCGGGTTCCTGCGCCAAGAGCCCGGCCAGCTCGAGCGCGTCGGTGATCCGGCGGGTGAGGTCGGTGTAGGGCTCGGTCCAGCGCTTGAGTTGGCGGATCTCGTCGACGGCGGACTTGGAGCGCTCCGAGTCGTTCCAGAAGCCCGGAGCCGCCATCGACGCTTCGAGTTCGCTCAGGCGGGTCTGCTTGGCTTCGAGGTCAAAGATAGCCTCGGAGTTCCTGCAGGCG
>JBDGXT010000210.1:0-3550 GCA_039584455.1 Gemmatimonadota bacterium | reverse complement strand
CGCGGCTGTCATCCAAGATCACATCTACCAGTACGCTGCACGATAACGCTTGACGTTAATAACGTATTGCGTTACTATTCCTGAGTGATCAAGAGCTTCCGGGACCGCGACACCGAGCGCGTCTTCCACCGGGAGCGCGTCCGCCGGTGGTCGGAGTCCGTCCTCCGAGCGGCCCTGCGGAAGCTATTGCTGCTCGATGCCGCCGAGGGCCTTAACGACCTGCGGGTCCCGCCTGGGAACCGGCTTGAGAGGCTGCGGGGAGCGCGGGAGGGGCAACACAGCATGCGGATCAACGATCAGTGGCGGATCTGCTTTCGCTGGCGGGATGGCGACGCCTACGACGTGGAGATCGTTGACTACCACTAGGGGGTAAGATGGTGTCGAAGAAGCTGCCGCCGATCCATCCCGGTGAGATCCTGCAGGAGGAGTTCCTCGAGCCGCTGGACATCAGTCAGTACCGGGTGGCGAAGGACATCAGCGTGCCGCCGCGGCGCATCAATGAGATCGTGCACGGCATGCGTTCGATCACGGCCGACACGGCGCTGCGCCTGGCCCGCTACTTCGGCACCTCGGAGCGCTTCTGGATGAACCTGCAGATCCGGTACGACCTGGAGGTGGAGAAGGACCGCCTCGCCGGCCGACTCGAGAAGGAAGTGCTGAAACGCGTCGTCTAGCTACCGCCTGCCCCGCCCCGCCAGCTGCCCCTCCACGTACTGCTTCACCTGCCGCCCGATCGGGTTGTCGGGCTCGAGCGCGATCATGCGGTCGGCCAGCGTGAGCGCGCGGCGCAGCTCGCCGCGCTTCACGTAGTGGTCGGCCAGGGCGAAGAGGAAGTCGATGTTCTCGGGCTCGACGTCGAGCGCGCGGCGCAACGCGGCCTCCGCCTCTCCCACGCGCCCCACCGCCTGCAACGCTAATCCGTAGTTGTAGTGCGCCCGCGCCCGCTCGGGCATGCCGGCCGAGGCGCGGCCCAGGAACTCCACCGCCTCGTCCACGCGCTCCATCTCGGCCAGCAGCAGCCCGAGTGAGTACGCCGCCTCGTACTGCTCCGGATAGTCCTCGACCAGCTCGCGCAGCAGCAGCTCGGCCTCGTCGTTGCGCCCCTGGGCGTTGAGCAGTACGGCGAGGTTGGACTTGGCGGGATAGAACAGGTCGTCGATCTCGACTGCCGTGCGGTAGTAGCGCTCAGCCCGCGCGACATCGCCCAGCCGGCCGTACAGATTCCCCAGATTGTGCCCCGCGAACGCGAAGTCGAGCGAGTAGACCATGGTGCGCTCGTACTCCTCGAGCGCCGTGGCGCGCTGTGCCTGCTGGTACGGCTGGAGCATCGCCGCCGGCGCATCGGCCAGCCGCATCGCCGCCTCGATGCGCACCGCTCTTACCGGGTCGAACAGCAGCGGCGCCACCAGCTCGACGTAGCGCTCGGGCGTGGGCGCGCTCGCCGAGTTGAGCGCGGTATAGCGGATCAGCGGGTCCTCATCCTGGAGCCCAAGATTGAAGGCCTCGGTGCTCTCCTCGCCGGGGTAGCCGCTCAAGTAGTCCAGCGCCGTGGCACGCACGATCGCGGGGTACAGTGGGTCGGCCGCCATACGGATCAGCCGCTCTTGCGCCTCCGCCCGGCCGGCGCGCGCCGCCGCAAACACCTGGCCGAAGTGCGGCCGCTTCGCCTCGCCGTACCACTGCGTGTAGTAGCGCAGCGACCACGCCAGTGGCTGGTCGTCGTGGCAGCCGCTCGCGGTGCAGGCATTAGGCACGCCGGTCTCGCGCGACAGGTCGGGCCGCGGCAGGCGCAGGCTGTGGTCCGCGCGCCAGTCCACCACCATGTACGGCTGCTCCACCATGTGGCACTTGACGCACAGGGCGCCGTCGCTGGGCTCCCCCTGGTACACCTCTTGGTGGAAGTGGTGGTCGTAGCTGTCGTAGGTGTCGGCCCGGTGACACTGGGTGCAGAGAGCGTTCCCCTCCTCACGTAGCTGGAGACTGTGCGCGTCGTGGCAGTCGCTGCAGCGCACGCCGTTCCGGTACATCTTGCTCTGCACGAACGAGCCGTAGACGTAGACCTCCTCCAGGATCTGACCGTCGGCGTGGTACAGTCCCTCCCGCAGCACCGCGGGCAGGGCGTGGTCCAGCAGCTCCGCACTGCGGTGGTCGTAATCTCCCAGCTCGGTGCGGCGCGAGTGGCACGGGGCGCAGAGTGCCACCTGCGCTTCGCTGGTGATGTCGCCCGTAGGCACCACCAGGTCGTAGTGCTCCACATCGGGACGCGCCATCGGCGGCAGCTCGGCCCACGCCACGTGGCGCGAGCCCGGCCCGTGGCACGCCTCGCAGCTCACGTCGATCTCGGACCACGTGGTGCCGAACGTCTTCGTCTCAGCGTCGTAGCCCTTGATCAGGTTGGTCGAGTGGCACTCGGCGCACATGCCGTTCCAGTTCTGCGCGCCGCGGGTCCAGTGCAGCCAGTCGTCGGCGGGGATGTCCCGCCCCGGATAAAGGAAGAACCACTCGTCCCGCTCGGTGTCCCACGCGACCGACAGCGCCTGGAGCCGGCCGCCAGGGAACGGCACCAGGTACTGCTGCAGTGGTTCCCACCCAAAGGTGTGGGTGATCTCGAACTCGGTGACCATCCCGTCCGGTCCCTCGGCATAGACGTGGTACTTCCCGTCGCGCCGGTAGAAGCGCGTCGTGTCGCCGCGGTACACGAACACCGCGTCGTCGAAGTCGCCGCGCACGGTGGTGTCGCTCGCCACCGTCATGGCGCGGTCGTGATCGGAGCCGCGCCACGCCTCGTAGGCCTGCTCGTGGCAGGAGCTGCACTGCTCCCGACCGACGAAGGCGGCGGGCGCAGCCTCGCCGGCACCGCGCTCGGTGCCGGCGAGCCGCTCCTTCACCAGATAGAGCGGCAGCGACAGCACGATCACGGCCGTGGCGACAACGCCCGCCGTGACCCAACGCTGCAGGTCGCTGCCGTCTGCCGCCGGGCTCTGCGGCGTGCCGACGTCGTGCCGCTCGTCGCTCACGCGCGCGTCACCTGCGCCGCGAGAAATGCGCGACGCTTCTGCAGGTTGGCGGTGTTCACCTTCACGACGCGGTTCTCGATCCGCACCTCGAACAGATCCAGCGCCCGCGGCGCCGGCGGGTTCACCACGTCACCGTGAATGTCGAACGCGGAGGCGTGGCAGGGACAGACGAAGCGGTGCTCCTCATCCACCCAGGGCACGGTGCAGCCCAGGTGGGTGCACTCGCGGGAGACGGCGAGGAACCCGCCGTCGGCCAGCCGCACCAGGTAGAACCGTCCCTGCGGGAAAGCGGTCACCGAGTCGGGCGCGAACCGATCCACGGGACCAGCCACCACCACCGTTCCGCTCTCCTCGCGCCGCCGCGCGCGGCGCGGCCTGAGGAAGTCCACCACCACCCACGCCCCCTCGGCCAGCATCACGCCCAGCAGCCCGAGCCACGCAGTCCACAGGAAACGGCGGCGGCCACCACCAGACAACTCGGGCGGCTGCGTCGCCCGATCACGCTGCGGCTCAGGCCGCTCCGCTCTGCCCCG
>JBDGXT010000209.1:0-7196 GCA_039584455.1 Gemmatimonadota bacterium | reverse complement strand
GCCGCGCCGCCGGAGGCCGCTGCGCTGGCGGGCAGCGGGATCACCACCATCGGATCGGCTACCGTGATACACGCCTCGAAGGTCGACGTCCTCGGCTTCAACCGCGCCGTTGGGTTGGGGCTGGACGGCCCCGCCACCGAGGAACAGATCGACGAGATCATTGCCTACTTCGCACGACTCGACGTGCCCCGCTTCGTCGTGCAGCTCCATCCGGAGGCCGAGCCGGCGGCACTGCCTCAGTGGCTCGAGCGGCGCGGCTTCGTGCACTACAACAACTGGGTGCGGCTGTACCGAGATGTCTCGGAGTTTCGGCTCGAGCGGCAGCTACCGAGGGTGGAGCGCATTGGTGCGGAGCGCGCCGAGACGTTCGCGCGCATCCTCACGCGCGCCTTCGAGTGGAGCGACGATCTCGTGCCGCTGGTAGCCGGGCTGGTGGGGCACCCCGGCTGGTTCCACTACCTGGCCTACGAGGGCGACACGCCGATCGGCACGGCTGGGTTCTATGCCGAGGGCGAGGTGGCCTGGTTCGACTTCGCGAGCACGGTGGCGGAGTTCCGGGGCCGCGGCGCCCAGACGGCGCTGATCGCGCGGCGCATCGCGGTCGCGCGCGAGGCGGGCTGCAAGCACCTGATCGTGGAGACGGCCCAGCAGACGCCGCAGAAGGAGGCACCGTCGTACCGCAACATCCGGCGTACTGGGTTCGACGTGGTGTATGTGCGGCCGAACTACCTCTACGAGTTCGGCGACCAATAGCCGCGTTGCTCGGCCATCGCGCGACGGCCGGTGACGGCGTTCCCGCTACGCCAGCTTCTCCCCCCGCGCGATGACGAACTCACCAGGAATCGCGTAGCGCTTGCCGTCGCGGTACGACTCGATAGAGGCGAGGTACTCGGCGTGCGCCTGGTCGCGTGTCGCGTCGTCGAAGCGGGAGTAGGCGAGCGCAACCGGCCCACCCACGAAGGCGGCACCCAGCGCATCATCCGCCGTGTCGTAGTGCAGCACGGTGGAAATCCGCGCCACATCGATCTTGGCAAAGCCCGCGGCCTCGAAGGCGAACTTCATGGCGTCGCCCGTGCCGAGCTGGAAGAACAGCGGGCACACCTCGGTGCTCACGCGTGAGTCCACAATGGGGAAGATCTCGGCCCAGCCGCAGCTGTCCCGGTGGCCCCACACGGCCGCCACCGCACGGCCGCCGGGCTTGAGCACGCGGCGCATCTGGCGCAGCGACTCGACGGGGTCGGGGAAGTACATGAGGCCGAGGCCGCAGAGGGCGGCGTCGAACGTGCCCTCCTCCAGGCTCGGGTCCTCCCCGTCCATGCGCTGCGAGGTGACCTGTGCGAAGCCACGCTCCTGCGCCGCGCTCTGAAGTGTCTCTACCATGGCCTCGGAGATGTCGGTCGCCACCACGTTCCCACTGCCTCCCACGGCTTCGGCGGCGGGGAAGGTGACGAGCCCCGTGCCGCAGGCCACGTCGAGCACGTGCTCGCCAGACTGGAGCGCCGCCATCTCGAGCATGCACTGCTGTGCCGGCTGCAACTGCTTGGCCCAGTAGCCCTCGTAGTAGTCGGCGGCCCGGTCCCAGCCGTAGCGTTGCACACGGCGCTGCAGTTTCGCGTCCATGCCTACTCCTTCGCCGGGGCCACGAGCTTGACGTCGCGCTTGAGATCTATGGCGCGGCGGAACACGTCGTGGTACGAGCTGTAACGGTCGGCGTCGTCGAGCATCTGCATGACGTCTGCCTCCGGAGCGTCGCTCTCGATCGTCACCACATAGCGGATCTCGGAGTACCCGGGGTACACGTCGTCCGACACGCCGTTCTCACCGCGCGCGTCGTAATCGGCCTGCACTTCGACGTCGAGCGTCGTGAGCGGGATGTCGCGCAGCGCCGCCCACCGGGCGTAGCAGATGGCGAGGCACGAGGCCAGCGCGCCGCGGCCCAGGACACCGGGGTTGGGTCCCGCGTTGGCGCCCCCGGCCTTCTCGCTCATGTCGACGACGAGCTTCCACGGACCCTCCTCGACGTCGCACGTGAGGCCATCGCGCAGCCGCGCGCGCGTCACCGCCGTGCCCTGGCCCAGGAAGGGGCGCTCCTTCAATGCCTTCACGCTGCGCTCGAACGCCTGCTTGATGCGTGCCTGATCGGTCATGTTCGTGTGGTCTCCCCTCATGGACTGCGCGACCTGTGCCGTGGCCGGACCTGCCAAATCCGACCGTCAATCTTGCGATTCCAGGGGGCTAGAGGCAAGGACCGCGACCCGGGCATACCGTACGGGGTAGGAGAGGGCGAGATTCACAGAGGAGGCGCCCATGCATCTGAACGTCAGCATCCCAGGTCCCACCCACCGACGGGTAGTCGTGGCCGCCTGGCTTGCCGCTCTCTCCGTGGCGCTCGTGTTCGCCACCGCGGCCTTTTCCTGTTCCACCGGCCCGCAGGGCCCCGGCCAGGATCCCCCGATCGACGATCCGGACGCGTTCTGGGTGAATGCCACCGTCGAGTTCACCCCCGTCGAGGGGGGCTGCTGGAGGCTCACGACGGACGGGACGAACTACGAGCCCGTCACTCTGGACCAGGAGTTCCAGGAGAACGGCCTCCTGGTGCGGGCGGCGCTCAAGCTGCGACCCGACCTGGCCAGCATCTGCCAGGTGGGGCAGATCGTGGAGGTGCTGTCCATTCGGAGGCGCTGAGTATCGCCTCGACACCCCGGAGGAGGTAGTCCTGTGCGCATGCCTATCGCGGCCATCGCTGCCGCCGCCGTCGTGTTGCTCGCCTGCCAGACCATGACAACCCAGCTCACCGATGCACAGAAGGCCGTCATCGCGGCCGAAGTCGACTCGATCTGCGACAGGGTGTGGTACCCAGCGTGGGAGGCCATCGAGTTCGACCGGGCACTGTCCCTCATCGTAGACGAGCCGGAAACCGCGTGGGTGTACGATGGTCGTGGGATCTACACGCGGGCCGGGATCGACGAGGCGTTCCGTCCGGGCGCCGCGCTGGCGCAGAGCCAGAACTTCAACTGGATCAACTCACGCACGGTGGTGCTCGCCCGCGACGTGGCCTACACGATCCGGGAAGGCACCTACGTCGCGACGGACACGGCCGGCAACGTGACACCCCAAACGCTGTTCGCCGAGACCACGGTGTGGGTCAAGCGAAACGGTGAGTGGAAGGTGCTCCAGGGCCACGGGTCGGTGCCGGGCCCCGATGAGTCACCTTAGGCGGAGTTGTGGGGTCGAGTCCGTAGCTTACCCTAGCCGACCCACCATCCCTGTTCCTGGAGTCCACGGTTACACAGTTGAGAGGCTATCGGGGTTGCCCCGCTTGACACCACCCTAACCCCGAGTACGATACTCCCCTTTAGGGCGTGCAGGACCTTTACAGAGGATCGACCCATGAACAAAGGCAAAGACCTGATTCTGGTGACCGGCGCGACCGGCCAGCAGGGCGGTGCCGTGGCTCGGGCAGGGCGGTGCCGTGGCTCGGGAACTGCTGGCCGCGGGCCACAAGGTGCGGGCCATGACCCGCAAGCCCGAGGGCGAGGCCGCGCACGCATTGGCTGCGCTCGGGGCGGAGATTGTGCGCGGTGACCTCGACGATACGGGATCGCTCGAGGCGGCGCTCAAGGGTGCCTGGGGCGTGTTCGCGGTACAGAACACCTGGGAGGCCGGGACGGAGGGCGAGGAGCAGCAGGGCAAGCGCATCGCCCAGCTGGCCAAGCAGGCGGGCGTGCAGCACTTCGTGTACACGTCGGTGGGCTCGGCGCATCGCGCCACCGGCATCCCGCACTTCGACAACAAGTACCGTGTCGAGGAGACGATACGAGGGTTGGGCTTCCCGTCGCACACGATCCTGAGACCCGTCTTCTTCATGGACAACTTCCTGTCGCCGTGGTTCAAGCCCGGCATCGACGAGGGAAACCTCATGATGGCGGTGGATCCCGGCACGAAGTTGCAGATGATCGCCGTGGGCGACATCGGCAGGTACGGTCGTCTGGCGTTCGAGCGTCACGCGGACCTGAACGGCAAGGCGATCGACATCGCCGGTGAAGAGCTGACGATGCCGGAAGCGGCGACGGTCATCGGGCACGCCGTGGGCAAGCCGGTCGAGTTCGTGGCCGCGCCGATCGAAGAGGTGCGCAAGTTCAGCGAGGACTACGCCATCATGCTGGAGTGGTTCGACCGGGTGGGCTACGATGTCGACATCCCCGGTACGGCCGCGGAGTACGGCGTGGTGCCGACATCGCTGGAGAGGTGGGCGGCGGCCACGTCGTGGAACTAGCGAGTCGCACTCGTTCTGACAATCGAGCGCCCGGCCATGTGCCGGGCGCTCTTGCGTATCGCCGTTATCACATCGTGAATGTCCCACTGAGGGCATGCCCTGTCCCAAGAAGGGACTGTTCAAACACGACTCCAGGAGCCATTGTATCGGATTCACCGTCGAACCGCCGATGGCCTCGACGGCCCGCCGCCAGAGCGACGCCCGCCCTCCCAGGACGCCCACCGACGACGAGACCGCTGGACCACCGACGGGATCGCATTGGATGCCGGAACGGCGCCCACACTAGGGAGGCGATCATGCGCATACCCATACTCTTTCTCGCAGCGAGCCTGTTGCTCGCAACGGCAGCGCCTGCACAGGAGACCGACAAATTCGAGGTGGGCACCTCCGCTGGCGTGACGCTCGCATTCAATGGTGACGCCGAGGTCTTCGTGGGCGTACCCGGGACCGGATCGGTGCTGCTCGCGCCCACCATCTACGCGACGATCTTCGCCAGCCCGGCGGTCATGATCGAGCCGCAGGTGCTCTTCTGGTACAGCGGTGCATCAGAGGACGCGATCTTCTCCGGGTTCCTGCAGGCGGGTTACCTCTTCACCGCGCTCAAGCCGGGCTCCTTCTACGCTGCCGCGACAGGTGGGTGGGTGACTTTGGCTGGGGAGGTCAAGAGCGCAATCGTGGGTGGTGGAGGCGGATACCGGTTCCACGTTGGCAAGGGCGCTGCGGTCCGGCTCGAGGCCCGGTACCGGCGGTGGTTGTGCGATGGTTGCTCGCTCAACGAGATCACCCTCGCAATAGGTGCGGGGGCGGTGTTCTAGGCTGGCTGAAAGGGCGCCCGGCCATGTGCCGGGCGCTTTGGTTAGCGAGACGGGTGTTGCGGCCTGCGGGCCCCCGCGGTCGGCGCAACCGTCCTGCGCCCCCAACCGTCATGCAAGGGACGCGCACGAGCACGCGGGCCTCGCACGGGGTCCGATCCGGTCGATTGTTGGGGGGAGAACATGAAGCGATTCTGTACCGCATGGGCAATGGCGGGCTCGGCATTGGCCCTCGGTGCCACGTCGCTCGCGGCCCAGTATCCCGTCGAGTACGAGCTGGTCGAAGTGACGGACGGGGTGTACGCAGCCACGCAGACGAACCCGGTGGCGAGCCCGGTGAACGGCAACTCGGTGGTGATCATCGGCGAGACCGGCGTGGTGGTGGTGGATGCGGGCGTCACCCCGGGGTACGCCACGGACCTGATCGGGAAGATCCGACAGCTCACCGAGCGGCCCGTGCGCTACGTGGTGACCACCCACTGGCACGACGACCACGTGTTCGGCAATGAGGGGTTCCGCGACGCCTTTCCCGGTGTGCAGTTCATCGCGCACGACAGCACGCGCATGGACTTCCTGAACATCGCCGTGCCGTCCATCGCCGACAGCCGCGCGACCTTGGAGCGCGCTGTCGCACAGATCGACGCGATGCTCGAATCCGGCATCGCGCCCGACAGCACCATGGACTTTGAGCCGGTCGCGCCCACGCTCACCTTCGAGCGCGACCTGACGCTCCACCTGGGCGACCGCACCGTCGAGTTGCACTACCTCGGCCGCGGCAATACGCGGGGTGATATCGTGGTGTATGTGCCGGAGTCGAAGGTGCTCGCCACCGGTGATCTGGTGGTGAATCCGGTGCCGTTCTCGCTGGGGTCGTACCTGGGCGATTGGATCGAGACGCTGGCGGCGGTGAGCGAGTTCGACGCGGACTTCGTCATCACCGGGCACGGGCCGGTGCAGCACGACATGGAATACGTGCTGTCGGTGCGGGGCCTATTGCAGGCGGTGATGGCACAGGTGAAGGACGCGGCAGAGCGCGGCCTCACGCTGGAGGAGACGCGGGAGGCGGTGAACCTGAGCGAGTACCAGACGCAGTTCGCCGGCGATGACGCTATGCGCAACCGGTTCTTCACGGCGTACTTCGAGACGCCGGCGGTGGAGCGGGCCTACCTGGAGGTGACGGGGCAGGAGTTGGGAGCGGAGCCGGAGTAGCAGCGGCGGCGGTCCGCGGCGACGTCGTCGTTCATCAAGCGCCCGGCCCTGTGCCCGGAGCTGTCGTTTGTGGGCCGCCAATCTCGAGCTGCCGCCTAACCCGCGCATGCACCTGCGGTGGTGCTGGGAACTGTCTACACGGCGCTGCTGTATCAGAGCACAGGAGGTAGGAGAGTCCTGAAGGGAGGAGCCCGCCCCCGCTCGGAGGGGCTCTTGGAACGCATATGAACCTCAGCGGTTTGCTGCTCTCGGCCTTGGCAGCCGCAGCCGTCGTTTCCTGCGGAGACGGACCGAACTCCACCGGTCCCTCTTCGAGCCACCGAGCTCTGAATCAGCGTATCGAGACCGAAGACATCACTTTCCACTTTGCGGAGGGTGACTCGGTGAACGCCGAGTACCAGCAGGCGTTCCACGAGTGGGCGGTCCCGCACCTCGGGATCTCGATGCCCCAGAGGCTTCGGTATTACAAGTACTTCGACAATAGCCACATGTACTTCGACAATAGCCACATGCGGGAACTGACCGGACAGCCGTACGGCTCGTGGGCGGACGTTGAACGCTACGCCATCCACTCGGTGGAGCTGCAGCAGGGACACGAGGCCATTCACGTTTACTCGTATGTCATCGGTTGGCCCTCGGACTTCTTCGCCGAGGGCATCGCGGTGGCCTTGGATCTGAACCCGTTCACTGGTGAAGAGGTCCCATTCTTCGGGGCCCCGGTTCACACCCTCTGTCGCAACTGGCTCGAGGAAGGTAGCCTCTATCCGCTGCGGGACATGGTCGCCAACGATGGGTTTTGGGATGGACGGTGGACACAATCGTACCCGCAAGCGGGGTCGTTCACGCAGTTCCTGATTGCCGAGTTCGGCCTCGAAACTCTCAAGTCCCTGTTTCGGGCA
>JBDGXT010000208.1:0-6648 GCA_039584455.1 Gemmatimonadota bacterium | reverse complement strand
GCTGTTGCACGAGATGGTGCACCAGTGGCAGGCCGAGTCGGGACAGGAAGCCGATCACGGTCCCGCATTTCGCCGCAAGGCGCGAGAGGTGGGGATCGCCCCGGTGGCGAGCCGTGCCGTTGACGTGAGACCGCGATACGTGGGCGGAGATCACGAGGGAGAGGGGGCAGCATGACGTTCCAGGGTGTGGACTTCTACGACGTCGACTCGCTCTTCACCGAGGAGGAGCGCGCGGTACGCGACACCGTGCGCCGCTGGGTGGATGACGCGGTGATGCCGATCATTCGGGAGCACTACTTGCAGCGGAGCTTCCCCGAGGAGCTCATTCCGCAGATGGGCGAGCTGGGGATGTACGGTGCCAACCTCCCCGCCCAGTACGGGTGTGCCGAGCTCAATAACGTGGCGTACGGGCTCATCATGCAGGAGCTGGAGCGCGGCGACTCGGGGCTGCGGTCGTTTGCCTCGGTGCAGGGCGCCCTCGTGATGTATCCCATCTTCACGTTCGGGAGCGAGGAGCAGCGCAAGGAGTGGCTGCCCAAGCTCGCGACCGGCGAGGTCATCGGATGCTTCGGGCTCACCGAGCCCGATTACGGCTCCAACCCCGGAGGGCTGATCACCACGGCGCGTGAGGACGGCGACCACTGGGTGCTGAACGGTGCCAAGATGTGGATCACCAGCGGGTCCATGGCCCACATGGCGATCATCTGGGCCAAAACGGGGGAGCTGGACGACGTGCGCTCCATTCGCGGCTTCATCGTGCCCACCGACGCCAAGGGGTTCACGGCCAAGGACCAGGAGGGGAAACTCTCGCTGCTGGCGAGCGACACGAGCGAGCTCGTGTTGGAAGACGTACGCGTGCCGAAGGATGCCCTCCTGCCCAACAGCGACAAGGGTCTCAAATGCCCGTTGATGTGCCTCACGCAAGCGCGGTACGGGATCGCGTGGGGCGGCATCGGCGCCGCCATGGCGTGTTTCGATGAAGCCGTGAGCTATGCCAAGGAGCGGGTGATGTTCGACCGCCCCATCGGCGGGTTCCAGATCCAGCAGCAGCGCATTGCCGACATGCTCACCGAGATCACCAAGGCTCAGTTGCTGTGCGTCCAGCTCGGGCGGCTCAAGGATCGGGACGAGGCCACGCCGCAGCAGGTCTCGCTCGCCAAGCGGAACAACGTGGATATGGCCTGTGAGTGCGCGCGCGAGACGCGCCGCCTGCTGGGAGCGAGCGGCATCCTCGCCGAGTACCAAGCTATGCGGCACCTCGCCAACCTCGAGAGCGTGTACACGTACGAAGGCACCCACGACGTCCACACGCTCATCCTCGGCGAGGCGGTCACCGGGCTGAGCGCGTTCTCGGGGTAGCAGCTCCGGGCTCGTGACCGACGCATCCAGGCCGCCACTTCTTCGGGATCCCAACCTTCACGTCGTGTTCGGCGTGACGCTGATGGCCATGTTGGGCGTGGCCAGCGTGACGCCCGCCTTTCCGCAGATCTCGGCACAACTGGATGTCACCCCGCAGTCGGTGGGGCTGTTGATCTCCGTGTTCACCCTTCCCGGTGCCATCCTGACCCCGTTCCTGGGCGTGCTGGCCGATCGCTACGGCCGCAAGCGCATTCTGGTGCCGTCGCTCCTGCTGTTCGGCGTCGCCGGCTTCGCCTGCGGCTTCGCGCGCAGCTTCGAGCTGCTCGTGGCGCTGCGCCTGCTGCAGGGGTTTGGAGGGGCGGCGCTGGGATCGATGAACGTCACGATCATCGGGGATCTGTACCAGGGCGCGCGCCGCACGACGGCGTTCGGGTACAACGCCTCGGTGCTCAGCATCGGGACGGCGGTGTATCCGGCCGTCGGCGGCGCCCTCGCGATGATCGGCTGGTACGTCCCGTTCTTCCTGCCGATCCTGGCGGTGCCCGTGGGGCTGTTCGTGCTGTTCGTGCTGCAGAGCCCTGAGCCGACAGTGCGGGCGAGTCTCGGTGAGTATCTCCGCTCCACGTTCCGCATGATGCGCAATCGCCAGCTGCTCGCCTTGTTCGCCGCGGGGGTGGTGACGTTCATCCTGATCTATGGTGCATACCTCTCGTACCTGCCGTTCCTGCTCGAGGGTTCGTTCGGCTTCGCCTCGCTCTGGATCGGCCTGGTCATGGCGACGACGTCGGTCGCCACCGCGATTGCAGCGTTCTACCTGGGGCGGCTGGCCCGGGCGTATGGTGAGGGGCGGCTCATCAAGTTCGGGTTCCTGCTGTACGTGGCGACGTTCGCCGCCATCCCGTTCGCCACGTCGATCTGGGGTCTGCTCGTGCTCATTCTGGTGTTCGGCGCCGCCAACGGGATCAACATCCCCTCGATCCTGACCATCGTTGCCGGCTATCCACCGGCCGAATCGCGGGCCGCCTTCATGTCGGTGAACGGCATGCTGCTGCGCCTGGGCCAGACGCTGGGGCCGATCGTGGCGGGGGCGGCCTTCACCCTGCGGGGGCTCAACGGGGCCTTCCTGGCGAGCGCCGTGCTGGGGGCCGGAAGCGCACCCAGGCCGAGAAGCGCGTTCGCGAGCTTCACACCCAGATCCGGCACCACGACTACCTGTACTACGTCAAGGACGGGCCGGAGATCTCGGACGAGGCGTACGACGCACTGTTCCGGGAGCTCAAGGAGTTGGAAGAGCGGTTCCCCGACCTCCTGACGCCTGATTCCCCCACACAGCGCGTGGCCGGCACAGCACTCGACAAGTTTCCCACGGTGCAACACACCGCTCCGATGCTGAGCCTGGAATCCAGCCAGGAGAGGGCGCCGCTCGAGCGTTTCGACGAGCGGTTGCGCAAGGCGGTTGGCGGGGACGTCGCCTACGTGGTCGATCCCAAGCTCGACGGCGCGTCGGTGGAGCTGGTGTATGAACAGGGTGCGCTGGTGCGCGCCTCGACGCGCGGCGACGGACAGCGCGGCGAGGGAATCACCGAGAACGTCCGCACTATTCGAACCGCCCCATTGCGGCTCCGGGACAAGGGCCGGACCCCGCCTGGGCTGCTCGCCGTGCGAGGCGAGGTGATCATGCGGGTGGGGGCGTTCGAGAAGCTGAACGAGCGGCTGCTGGCAGAGGGCAGGGAGCCGTTCGCCAATCCACGCAACGCCGCGGCGGGCTCCCTGCGCCAGCTCGATCCCCAGGTCACCGCGCAGCGCCCACTCGATCTGTACGTGTACGACATCCTGGCCGCCGAAGGCGTGGACGTGGCGACGCAGTGGAAGGCGTTGGCGGCGCTGCGGGAGTGGGGCTTCCCCGTGAACGAGTTGGCACGGCGGGTCGACTCGGTCGAGCAGATCGTGGCCTACCACGGGGAGCTGCACGAGCAACGGGACGACCTGGCATACGAGATCGACGGCGTCGTGATCAAGCTCGACGACCTCGCGGTGCGCGACGAGGTCGGAGCCACGTCGCACCACCCGCGCTGGGCATATGCATTCAAGTTCCCGCCGCGCAAGGAGGTGACCCGGGTGCTCGCGATTGTGCTCAGCGTGGGGCGTACCGGAGCGGTCACGCCGATCGCGACGCTCCGTCCGGTGGAGTTGGGCGGCGTGACGGTGAGTCGCGCCAGCCTGCACAACCGGGACGAGGTGGTGCGCAAAGACATTCGTGAGGGCGACCGCGTGCGGGTGCAACGCGCCGGCGACGTGATCCCGCAAGTGCTCGAGCGCGTGGCCGAGCCGGGGCGCAAGCGCGGCGCCAAGTACCGCATGCCCGACAAGTGTCCGTCCTGCGCCACGCCGCTGCTCGAGCGCGGGCCGTTCACGATCTGCCCCAACAGCTTCGAGTGTCCGGCGCAGCTGGCCGGGAGAATCCAGCACTTCGCATCGCGCGATGCGCTGGACATCGAGGGACTGGGTGACGAAACGGCCAAGCTATTGGTGGCCGAAGGGCTCGTACGGCAACTGCCCGATCTGTTCGATCTCACGCGCGAACAACTCGTGAGGCTCGAGGGGTTCGCGGAGAAGTCGGCAGAGAATCTGGTGGATGGGCTCGCCCAGGCGTCGCGTACCGAGCTGCACCGCTTCCTGATCGGCTTAGGTATTCCGGAGGTGGGCGTCGCGGTAGCGAAGGACCTGGCGCGGCACTTCCGCTCGCTCGACACGCTGCGCCGCGCTTCCGGAGAGGACCTCGAAGCGGTCCCGGGCGTGGGCCCGAAGATGGCGGCGCAGATCGGGACGTTCTTCGGCGACGAGCGGAACCGGGAGATACTGGACACGCTCCTCGCGAAGGTGGCGGTGCTCGAGCCGACCGGCGAGGCCGTTGCTCAGCTCGCGGGGCTCAAGGTGGTGTTCACCGGCGGGTTAGTGCGGCTGTCCCGGCGTGACGCCAAGCAGCTGGTCGAGTCACTCGGAGGGCGCGTGACCTCGTCGGTGAGCAAGGAGACCGCCTTCGTGGTCGTGGGCGAGAACCCGGGCTCCAAGTTCGACGACGCGCGGCGCCTCGGGGTGCGGACGCTCACCGAGGCGGAGTTCGTGGATTTCGTGCGCTCCAAGGGGGGCAACGTCTAGGTGGAGAACATCGAGATCGCGCGGGTTCTGGAGGACGTCGCCGTACTGCTGGAGATCAAGGGCGCCAATCCGTTCCGCATCCGCGCCTACCAGAATGCGGCCCGCACCATCGAATCGCACACCACGCCGCTCCGCAAGATGGTGGACGATGAAGCCGACCTCACCGAGCTCCCCGCGGTCGGCAAGGACATGTCGAGTCACATCACTGAGTTGGTCACCGACGGCAGGTTGTCGCTGCTCGACGAGCTGGCAGAGGAGATCCCCCTCACGCTCATCGAGCTGACGCGCCTGCCCGGCGTGGGCGCCAAGAAGGCGAAGAAGCTGTGGGGCGAGCTCGGTGTGGAGACGCTCGACGACCTGGAGCGCGTAGCGCAGCAGGGTGACATCGCGCCGCTCGCGGGATTCGGGGAGAAGAGCCAGCAGAAGATCCTCTCGGCCATCACCGCGTACCGCAAACGCACCGGTCGCTTCCGGCTCGCCGACGCCGAGCAGGTCGTGGAGCCTCTGCTCGAGCACCTGAGGGGGCTCGCCACGGTGGAGCGGATCGAGGTTGCCGGCAGTTACCGCCGTCGCCGGGAGACGGTCGGCGACATCGACATCCTGGTGATCGCGCGGGAAACGGCCGACGTAATGGAGCGTTTCACTTCCTATCGGGACGTGCGCAAGGTGGAGCTGGCGGGGGAGACCAAGGCCACCGTCATTCTCAAGTCGGGCCTCCAGGTCGACCTGCGTCTGCTCCCACCCGAGAGCTATGGTGCCGCGCTGCAGTACTTCACCGGTTCCAAGGAGCACAACGTGAAGCTGCGCAAGCGCGCCGTGGCGCGGGGACTGAGCATCTCGGAGTACGGGGTAGTGGAGGTGCCGGAGGAGAGCGGGACCGCCGAGAGCGGCTCGGGCCAGCTCGTGGCGGGGAAGGACGAGGCGGATGTCTACGCCGCCGTGGGACTCCCGTGGATCGCGCCGGAGCTGCGGGAGGATCGCGGGGAGATCGAGGTGGCCGATGTGGGAGATCTCCCCGAGCTGATCGCGCTCGACGACGTGCGGGGTGATCTCCAGATGCACTCCACCTGGTCCGACGGCAAGAACTCGATCGAGGAGATGCTCGACGGCTGCCTGGCGCGAGGCTACGAATATTTCGCCCTCACCGACCACAGTAAGGCTCTGGCCATGACCGGCGGACTCGACGCAGCCAGGTTGCGGGAGCAGTGGGAGGAGATCGAGGAGATCGCCGGCCGGCGGAAGGAGATCCGCATCTTGCGGGGGATGGAGGTGGACATCCTGGCCGATGGAAGTCTCGATCTCGAGGACGAGATGCTGGCGCGACTAGACATCGTGCTCGCGTCGGTCCACTTGGAGTTCGACGTAGACGCGGTGCTGGCTTGTTGCGCCGAACACGACGTAATCGTGGAACTCAACACCCACCCCGAGCGGCTGGACCTGAAGGACACCCATCTGATACGCGCGCGCGAGCTGGGACTGAAGGTCTCCCTCGGGACGGATGCACACCGGGTGCGCGACCTCGATCTGATGAAGTACGGCATCGATCAGGCCCGACGCGCATGGTTGGGCAAGGACGACGTGATCAACACCTATCCGTTGCGGCGCTTGCTGAGCCTGCTCCGCGGGAACTGACCAGCCGCACATCCGAAAGGAACAGCACGATGGCGACCATCAAGGTGCGCAAGAACGGCCCCTACCTGGTGACCGGCGGCAGCGAGCTCACCGACCACGAGGGCAACCCCATCGAGCCCAAGAACGCGGAGAACTTCGCGCTCTGCCGCTGCGGCAACTCTCGCACCAAGCCGTTCTGCGACGGTGCGCACTCAATATCCGGTTTCAGCGACGAGGCCTAAACGTTTGCGTTGACGCGGCGTCACGCGCCTGCGGTAGCGTTGCGGGGCCCCTGCACCCGGAGTAGTTTCACGGCGCTGTCCAACCTGAAGAGATCAACGAGGCTCGCGTGAAGATCGCCGTGTGTATCAAGCGGGTTCCCGATTCGGAGGCCCGCATCAAGGTCGGCGCCGACGGCAAGGCCATCGACGAGAGTGGCGTCAAGTTCGTCCTCAATCCGTATGATGAATACGCCGTCGAAGAGGCGCTCAAGCTGAAGGAAGCGGCCGGCGCCGGCGA
>JBDGXT010000207.1:0-3607 GCA_039584455.1 Gemmatimonadota bacterium | reverse complement strand
GTCCGCTTGGCCAGCAGCGACGCGATGAGCGTGTACTTGCCGGGCTGCAGCTTGGCCCCGAAGCCACCACCCATGTAGTGACCGATCACGCGCACCTTGGAGAGCGGCATGCCGAGCGATGCGGCGACCCCGTTCTGGATGTTGTACACGCCCTGGGTGGATTCCCACAGCGTGAGGGAATCGCCGTCCCATCGGGCCACGCACCCGTGCGGCTCCATGGGCGTGTGGATTTCGCACTCGGTGCGGTAGGCCTGCTCCAGCACCACGTCGGCCTCGGCGAACCCCACCTGGATGTCGCCGCGACTGTAGTGCTGGGTGTCGCCCACCTGGTTGCCTTCGTCCTGCACCTTAGGCGCATCGGTCTCGAGCGCGCGGCGCTCGTCCGAAACGAACGGCAACACTTCGTAATCGGCGCGGATCGCCCGCACGGCGTCCCATGCCTGGTACGGTGTCTCCGCCGCCACGGCGGCCACCGTCTCGCCCTCGTAGCGGCACTCCCGATTGAACAGGCGGGAGCGGATGAACTCCGAGTGCGGCGCGGTGACGGCATCGTCCGCCGTGAACCCGCTAAGCACCGCTCGCACGCCGGGCATCTTCTCGGCGGCGCTCGTATCGACGCCGTTCACCCGCGCGTGCGGGTGGGGACAACGTAGGATCGCGCCGTACAGCATGTGTGGCAGGGTGAGGTCGGATGGATAGACGGCCGTGCCGCTCACGCGCTCGTACCCGTCTACCCGCGGCCGCTTGGTGCCGACGACCTTGGTCTCACCCCACGGCTCCGTTCCCTGATCGGGCGCGGGCACATGGGGAACGTCTCCCTCGATCCAGTAGGGGCGGTCACGGTCGTTTCTCATGACGCACCTCCCTTCCGGATCTCTGCGGCCCGTTGGACGGCGGCGAAGATGTGCGGGTAAGCGCCACAGCGGCACAGGTTCCCAGACATCTGCTTGCGCGTCTCATCGAGTGACGGGTTCGAGTCGGCCCGGAGCAAGCCCTCGGCCGCCATGATCTGGCCGCAGGTGCAGTAGCCACACTGGTAGGCGTCCTCTTCCACGAACGCCTGCTGGGTCGGTCCGAGCTGCTCGCCCTGCATCAGGCCTTCCACGGTGGTGATTGCCTTGCCCTCGACCTCCACGGCGAGCGTCATGCAGGCGTAGCGCGGCTCGCCTTCGATCAGCACGGTGCACGCACCGCACTCGCCCCGCTCGCAGCCCACCTTGGTGCCGCTCAGCCCGAGCCGCTCGCGCAACACGTAGGAGAGTGACCAGCGCGGTTCGACCTGGAGTCGTCGCTGCCGCCCGTTGATGACGAGCGTCACCTTGGAGAGCTGTTCGGCCTCCGTGGGTGGTGCAGACCCGGGTGGCGAGGCCGCCGCCGGGCGGACCGCTGCCGCCGTGAGCGCGCCTGCCCCCACCGACTGGAGGAATCCGCGGCGGCTGAGCCCGCGCTCGTCGCGGGCCTGCTCGTCGCGGTCCTTGCCGTCACGCGTCATATCGTCCTCCGGAGGGATGGTCCGCTCCGGTCCGTGACGGGGAGGATTGGCGGCACGGGGAGAGCGCGCCGCGGCCCGGTCGTCTCGCATCGGAGGGAGTCGTACTCGATGTGACTACGGCTCGGTGCATGAAGTGGCGATGAAGGCGGTGTGAAACGCGGCGCGACGCCCTGCCGTGCCCTTAACCCATTGTTTGGTAGGTGCTTACAGAGCGGACCGACGGAAGGGTTGGCGCCGCGTATCACGCCGTCTATCCTAAGGAGCACCTCAGAAACGACCTCCCACTTCAACACTTGGAGCAATCCATGTCGAACGGAACCGCTCAGGCCTACGCCACGCACCGCCGCTGGGTGCCGATGTATCACTTCGTGGCTTCGGCCTTGCTGTTCGCAAGCCTCGTGTACGCCGTGTGGAACACGATCTCGTCGTTCTCGCTGCAGAGCGTGATGCACCTGGTGCTCGTGCTCGCGGTGATCATCGTGTTCTTCTACTCTCGCACCTTCCCGCTGGCCGTGCAGGACCGGCTGATTCGTCTCGAGGAGCGGATGCGCCTCGAGCGGCTCCTGCCCGAGACGCTGCGCCCCCGCATTCACGACTTGACGACCGGCCAACTGGTGGGCCTGCGGTTTGCGAGTGATGCGGAGCTGCCGGCTCTGGCGCAGCGCGTGTTGGACGAGAACATGCAAGACCGCGAGGCGATCAAGCGGGAGATCGCACAGTGGCGGGCGGACCATCAGCGGGCGTGAGGTCCCCTGGCACCACCTCACCCATGGGCGTATCCTAAGTCGAAGCCGAGAAGCTCGTCCACGCGCGGTGCGTGCGGCGGATGGGACGACGATGGGAGAGGCCGCGGCCTCCGGGGAGAAGCGCATGTCGTTGCGAGGGACGTATCGGATGCTTCGTGCGTCGTCGGCGCTGGTAGCGGTCACGCTGCTGGCGCCGCTGTCGCTTTCGGCCCAGGCCACCGATGACCAGATCCTGAACGCCTTGCGCTGGCGCAACATCGGGCCGGCCAACATGGGTGGGCGCATCGTGGACATCGAGGCCGTCGAGCGCGACTTCAAGCTCGTGTTCCTCGCGTCGGCCTCGGGTGGCGTGTGGAAGTCGATCAACGCCGGCACCACGTGGCAGCCGATCTTCGACGATTACGGCTCGGCGTCGATCGGCGATGTCGGGCTGTTCCAGCCGAACCCCGACATCGTGTGGGTCGGAACCGGCGAGGCGAACAACCGCAACAGCGTCGCGTGGGGCGACGGCATCTACAAGTCGGTGGACGGTGGTGCGACGTTCGAGCACAAGGGGCTCGCCGAGACGCATCAGATCGCGCGCGTCGTGCCCCACCTGAGCGATCCCGATCTCGTGTACACCTGCGCCATCGGTCACCTGTGGGGGTACTCGGGCGACCGCGGGCTGTTCAAGACCTCCGACGGCGGCGAGGACTGGACCAAGCTGGCAGGCGGGCTCCCCGACGACGGCAAGACGGGATGCATCGACCTGGTCATGCATCCCACGAACCCCGACGTCCTCTATGCTGCGTTCTATCACCGGTTGCGTCAGCCCTGGACCTTCCACAGCGGCGGACCCAACGGGGGGATCTTCAAGTCCAGCGATGGCGGCGCCACCTGGAGCAAGCTCACGAACGGCCTGCCCGCGGGAGAGACGGGGCGCATTGGTCTCGCGATCTACCGCAGCAATCCCGACATCGTGATGGCCTTGGTGGAGGCGGAGCGCACCAACGATCTCGCAATTCCGGGCTCGGGCGTCTACCGCTCGGAGGACGCCGGTGCCACCTGGACGTACGTCAACACCTACAACAACCGCCCGTTCTACTACAGCCAGATTCGCATCAACCCGCTGAACGACCAGCGGGTGTACCTGCTCACCACGCGCTTCATGGTGTCGGAGGATGGCGGTGTGACGTTGCGCAACGGGAGCGAGGACCAGGAGATCCACGGCGACTTTCACGCCATGTGGCTCGACCCGAACGATGCGGACCGCTATTACATCGGGGACGACAAGGGGCCGCACCTCACGCACGACCACGGCGAGCATTTCGTCTTCTTCGACAACATCGCCATCGGGCAGTACTACCGCATCGGCGTGGACATGCGGGAC
>JBDGXT010000206.1:0-4498 GCA_039584455.1 Gemmatimonadota bacterium | reverse complement strand
GTCGGCACGCTGGCCGGGATCATCATCGGCCTCGCCACCGAGTGGTACACGGCGGCCAAGCCGATCCGCACCATTGCGGAGGCCTCACTCACCGGCCCGGCCACGAACATCATCTCGGGCCTGGCGGTGGGCATGCGCTCCGTAGCGATCCCAATGCTGGTGATCTGCGGCGCGATCTACATCGCCTATACCACGTCCGACCTCTACGGCATCGGGATCGCTGCGGTGGGCATGCTCGCCACGGTGGGCGTCACCATGTCGGTGGACGCCTACGGGCCCATCGCCGACAACGCCGGCGGCATCAGCGAGATGAGCGGTCTGGGACCGGAGGTCCGCAAGATCACCGACGGGCTAGACGCGCTGGGCAACACCACCGCCGACCGCCGCCATCGGCAAGGGCTTCGCCATCGGGTCGGCGGCGCTCACCGCCCTGGCGCTGTTCACCGCCTACGCCAACGCCGTAACGCCCGCGGGCGAGCCGCCCATCATGCTCAATATCTCCAACCCCAAGGTGGTGATCGGCATCTTCCTGGGTGGTATCCTGCCGTTCCTGGTGGCCGCGATGACCATGACGGCCGTGGGACGCGCGGCCGAGGGCATGGTGCAGGAGGTGCGGCGGCAGTTCCGGGAGATCACGGGCCTCATGGAGGGCAAAGCCAAGCCCGACAGCGCGCGCTGCGTGGACATCTCTACGCGGGCAGCTCTGCGCGAGATGATCGTTCCAGGACTCACCGCGGTGATTGCGCCGGTGCTGGTGGGCAAGCTCTTCGGCATCGAGACGCTGGGCGGTATGCTGGCCGGCGCCACCGTGACCGGCGTGATGCTTGCCCTCTTCATGGCCAACGCCGGCGGCGCCTGGTCGTGGGCGACACGGTGGGCGATCCGTTCAAGGACACCAGCGGGCCGTCCATGAACATCCTGATCAAGTTGATGTCGGTGGTCAGCCTGGTGCTGGCGCCGTGGTTCATCGGGTGATCTGACGACGGTAGCGCACCCGTCCCACGTGACAGGCGCCTGGACGTTTCGACGTCCAGGCGTCTAGTCTTATACCGACCTCCTCACACAGACGGCGACCATGCTTCGCTTGGGCATCATCGGGCTCCCCAACGTGGGGAAATCCACCCTGTTCAACGCCCTCACCAACGCCGGCGCCGCTGCCTCCAACTATCCGTTCTGCACCGTCGAGCCGAACGTCGGGGTCGTCCCCATCCCGGACGAGCGGCTGGAGCGCCTCGCCGCGACCGTCGGCCAGCAGAACATCGTGCACGCGGCCGTCGAGTTCTTCGACATCGCGGGCCTGGTCGAGGGCGCCAGCACAGGTGAGGGGCTGGGCAACCAGTTCCTCGCCCACATCCGCAACGTGCACGCGGTGGTGCACGTGGTGCGCTGCTTCGAGGATCCCGACGTCACCCACGTGACAGGCGCCGTGGACCCGGCCCGGGACCACGACATCGTCACCACGGAGCTGGCGCTGGCCGATCTCGCTGTGGCCCAGCACCAGCGGGAGCGCACGCTGAAGCTCGCCCGCTCGGGGGACAAGGAGGCACAGGCCGAGGTCACACTCCTGAACCGGGTGATCGCCGAGCTCGACGCCGGGCGCGGCGCGCGCGACGCGGTGTCCAGCGACCCGGAGCGGCGCGCGCTGGAGCAGCTGGGTTTCCTCACGCTCAAGCCCGTGCTCTACGCCGCCAACGTGGGCGAGGCCGAGCTGGGCGCCGAGCGCAGCCCGGCGGTCGAGGCACTCGCCGCCATGGCGAAGGCGCACCACGAGGACGCCGAGGTAGTCCCCTTCTCCGCCAAGTTCGAGGCCGAGCTGGCCGAGCTGGAGGGGGACGAGCGGGCCGAGTTCCTCGCGAGCGCGGGCATCGAGGAGCCCGGTCTCGACCGGCTGATCCACGCCTGCTACCGGCTGCTCGACCTGGAGACCTTCTTCACCGTGGTGGGGGACAAGGAAGTCCGGGCGTGGACGCTGCCGGCGGGCGCCACCGCTCACGAGGCGGCCGGCCAGATCCACACCGACTTCCAGAAGGGTTTCATCCGGTGCGAGGCGGTCCAGGTGGGGGACTTCATCGCCGCCGGGTCGTACAAGGCGGCCCGGGAGCAGGGGACGATCCGCAGCGAGGGCAAGGACTACGTAGTGCAGGACGGAGACGTGCTGCTTTTCCGATTCAACGTCTAGCCGCCCCTTCCCCAGAGCACCCGAACCGACTAGCTTCCCCGCTCCAAATCTCCTACTCCGCCCAGCACCGGGCGGGGTCACTTTGTCCGAAGGATGGTGCAATGACCCGTCCGTACGAGCTGGTCTACATCTTCGACAGCACGCTCGAAGAGGCGCAGGTGAACGAGCGCCTCGAAAGCTTCCACTCCCTGCTCAAGACATCCGACGTCCCGGAGCCAACCGTGGCGGCGAGCCACTGGGGCAAGCGCACGCTGGCCTACCCCATCAGGGGCAAGGAAACGGGCTACTACGTGGTGGAGCAGTTCGACACCGACCCCGCGCTCCTGGGCGAGCTGGAGCGGGCCATCAAGCTGGACGAGACCGTGCTGCGCTACCTGCTGGTCCTCAACGAGGGGTTGGCGCCGGTGGGCGCCAGCGCCTCGACAGAGCCGGAATCGGAGGGCGCTGCCCCCCCGGCCGGACAGACGCCTGAGGGTGCCGCCGCCCCCACCGGACAAGAATCCGAGGAGGAGAAGCAGTCATGAGGCGTCCGCGCAAGAGCTGCCAGATCTGCGAGATGGGGATCCGCCAGGTGGACTACAAGGACGATCGGACCCTCTCACGGTTCCTCACGGAGCGGGGCAAGATCATCCCCAGCCGGCTCTCCGGCATGTGTGCGCGGCATCAGCGCCAGATGGCCCAGGCCATCAAGCGGGGCCGCCACCTCGCGCTGGTACCGTTCAAACGGGGTCACTCCCGCTAGATGACGTCGCCGTCCGAGCAGACGCCGCAGGGCGGGCTCGGGCGTCTGCTGGCAGGGGCCATCGCGTTCGCGGTCGTGGCGCCGCTGGCGCTGGCAGCGCTTCCCCTGGCTGTCCTCCTGCTCGGCTCGAACCCGCGCACCCGGGGCGAGACCATCACCGCGGGCCTGGCGGCCGGATTCAGCGCGTGGTGGCTGTTCAGCCTCGGTGAGCTGCCCGATCAGATGGTGCGCGCCGCCGCCGTGTTCACCACCGCCCTGTTCGTACTCACCACGTTCCGTACCCGTCTCTCGGTAGTCCACCGGGGGTTGGTGGCGATCACCGGGGCCGCGGCCGGCGTCATCGCGCTGCTCGCGACACTGGGATCGTCGTGGGGGGAGCTGCACTGGTGGGTGGCCCGTCGGGCGGGGTACACGGCGAGGCTGCTGATGACCCAGGTGTGGCACGCCACCCCGGGAGGCGCCTCGGACACGCCCTCCGAGACCTTGCAGCAACTCGAGGCGTGGATGGGCTCGGTGGCGCAGTTTCTGGCGGACTTCTACCCGGCCATGACGGCTCTGCAGCTCCTGGCGGGACTGGCGCTGGCCATGGCCGTCTACCGGCGGGTCGCGCAGCATCCGGCGGGCACGCTGCTCCGGCCGCTGCGAGCCTTCCGGTTCAACGAGCACCTGGGATGGGCGCTCGTGATCCCGCTCATCGTGGTGCTGATCCCCAAACTGGCCGCCGTCAAGGCCGCGGCGGCCAACGTGCTGCTCGTGAGCGGCGCACTGTACGCGCTGCGCGGCGCGGCCGTGGCAGCCTTCGGTCTGCACCTGCTCGGCGCCGGCGGGCCCTTCCTCACCGTGCTCCTAGCGGTGATCTTGTTGTTGGTGTTGCCTGCTGCTCTCGGCGGTGCCATTCTGTTGGGCGTGCTGGACGCAGGCCTGGACCTGAGACGGCGGTGGACGACACCGTCAGTGCGAGAATAGCGGATGGATGTGATCCTGAGAGAGACAGTCGAGAACGTCGGCCGCGCGGGCGAAGTCGTGAAGGTCAAGGACGGCTACGCCCGCAACTTCCTGATTCCCAAAGGGCTGGCTTACGCCGCGACGGCGGCCAACAAGAGCCGGGCCGAGGCCGAGTCGCAGCGGGTCGCGGGCAAGCTCGCGGCACAGCATGGCGACGCCGAGGCGCTCGCGGCACAGCTCGCCGACCTGGAGCTACGCTTCACCATGAAGGCGGGCGAAGGTGACAAGCTGTTCGGCTCCATCACGTCGGCCGACATTGCCGCCCGCATCGCCGAACAGGGACTCACCGTGGACAAGCGCGTGATCGAGCTGGAAGAGCCGATCAAGATGATCGGCGTTTACCAGGTACCGATCCGGCTGCACTCCGAAGTCCGCGGCGAGGTCCAGGTCTGGGTCGACAAGGAAGCGTGACGGCGACCGCGGTTGGGATCACGTATCTCGACGGCCCGCGCCTGAGGCGGTCGGTCCTGGCTGCCGCCGATTGGGTCGACGCCGGCCGCGAAGAGCTCAACCGCATCAATGTCTTCCCGGTCCCCGACGGGGACACGGGCACCAACTTCGCCATGACCCTG
>JBDGXT010000205.1:0-5143 GCA_039584455.1 Gemmatimonadota bacterium | reverse complement strand
CCCGTGGCCTCCCCCACGATCGGGCGATCGGGGCGGGGTTGCCCCAGGTTCAGCCGTTGCTCCAGCACCGTGAACACCCGGTACATCGGCCATGCGGCGAACGGGATCACCACCTCCCGCAGGTGCGGCCGGGCACCGGAGGCGTAGGGATCGGGCGGCAGGTAGCCGACCCGCCCCTCCACGGGTACCTCCTCCGGCTCCTCCGCGTCCCGGAACCAGGCCAAGGCGACCCCGTAGGTGTCGGCCAGCGCCTCAAGCGTGCGGAAGCTGGGGTTCACCGTCCGTCCCACGTAGAGATCCCGCAGGGTCGGGTAGGAGACGCCGGTGGCCCGGCTTGCCTCGCCCAGGTTCCCCTCATGCGCCAGGTGCATCAGGGCGCGGAATCGCCGCGTGAACAGATGCGTCGCCCGGGGGAGCTGCTTCTTGGGACGGCCCACACGACCGGCCATCTTCCGCCTCATCACGATTTAATTTCATGTCATAGTAGGAAATAGGATCACGACGAGCAAGGGCTGAGGCGCCTGCGAAGGGGCGTGCGTCACAGCGGGGCGCCCGGACCGCCCCCTTTCTTGCGGGCCATGGCCACTCAGACGTCCCTCCCGCACATCGAGACCGCCAAGGCGGCGGGGCTCGAGTACGTGACGGACGCCGAGACCGGCATCCATCGCAAGCGGGTGGGCCGTGGCTGGGCCTACTACGCGCCCAGTGGCGCGCTGATCCGGGACCGCGCCGAGCGCCGCCGGCTCAATGCCCTGGCCATCCCGCCGGCCTGGACCGACGTCTGGATCTGCGCCAACCCCAACGGCCACCTTCAGGTCACCGCCCGCGACAAGAAGGGCCGCAAGCAGTACCGCTACCATCCCCGGTTCCGGGAGAAGCGGGACGAATCGAAGTTCGGCCGCATGCTCGCCTTCAGCGAGGTTCTGCCGCGGGTGCGGCAGCGGGTGGAGCGGGACCTGCGGCGCCGAGGGCTCCCCAGGGACAAGGTGCTGGCCACCGTGGTCTGGCTGCTGGAGCGCACCTTTTTCCGGGTGGGCAACGTCGCCTACACCAAGCACAACCGCTCCTACGGGCTCACGACGCTCAGGCGGCGGCACGTCCAGGTCAAAGGCTCGAAGCTGCGCTTCGAATTCCGGGGCAAGAGCGGGGTCATGGCAAGAGCGGGGTCATGCGGACGGCCGCGATCACCGACCGCCGTATCGCGCGGATCGTGCAGAGCTGTCGCGAGCTCCCCGGCCTGGAGCTGTTCAAGTACCTGGACGACGATGGTCGTCGGCAGAAGGTCGACTCGGACGACATCAACGAGTACCTGCGGCACATCACCGGGCGCGACGTGACCGCCAAGGACTTTCGCACGTGGGCGGGAACGATCCTCGCGGCCGTCGAGCTCAGCCAGTTCGGCGTGGCCGACTCGGAGCGTCAGGCGAACAAGAATGTGGTCCGGGCGATCGACGACGTGGCGCGCCACCTGGGCAACACCCGCGCCGTCTGCCGCAAGTACCGAGGATAAGCGAACCGGAGCCTCGGCGGCCTTGCGACGGGAGGAGGTGGCGGTGCTACAATTCCTGCAGCGCGTCCTCGACCGTGAGGTTCGCAAGGCCCATGAGCGCTGACCGCCTCCTGAAGCAGCTCGCCGCCTGGAAAGAGGGCGACGTCTCCTACTACCTGCACGGCACACCGGCCGGCCCCAGCGGGCGCGTGATCGTGCTGACCGCCGTGGGACCAGACGACAAGCACCGCTGGCTCGTGCTGCCCCAGGGGAAGTCGTCCGAGGATCTGGCGACCTCGTGGATCGACGTGGACAACCGCGAGCGCACCGAGTTGGCCGAGGGCCTGCTGCGACGGGGGATGGCAGGCTAACGGCGGGAGGGCAGTGAGGCCGTAGGGCGGTACCGTTCCCCGTTCCCCGTTCCCCCTCCATCTTATACACCCCATGCCTCCCGCCCCGGAGCAGCTCCAGGCCGCGCTGAGCGAGCGTTACGCCATCGATCGCGAGATCGGGCGTGGCGGCATGGCCACGGTGTACCTGGCGCGCGACGTGAAGCACGACCGCCAGGTCGCGCTCAAGGTGCTGCACCCCGACCTCGCGGTCGCCGGGTATCACCCCGAGCGGTTCCTGCGGGAGATTCGCATCGTCGCGTCGCTCACGCACCCCAACGTCCTGCCGCTGCACGACTCCGACGAGTGCGAGGGGTTTCTCTACTACATCATGCCCTTCGTAGCCGGGGGCACCCTGCGAGACCGGCTCCGGCGGGACGGCCCGCTCCCCGTCGAGGAGGTCATCGCGATCACGCGCAGCGTGGCGTCGGCGCTCGATTACGCGCATCGCGAGGACGTGCTGCACCGGGACATCAAGCCGGAGAACATCCTGTTCAACGAGGGTCAGGCCGTGGTCACCGACTTCGGCGTGGCGCGCGCCATCAGCGCCTGCTGCGACGACCCCGGCTCGCTCACGGGGGTCGGATTCGCGATCGGCACCCCGGCATACATGAGCCCGGAGCAGGCGGCCGCGGACCAGGAGCTGGACGCGCGCAGCGACGTCTACAGCCTGGCATGCGTCGTGTTCGAGATGCTGACGGGCCAGCCCCCGTTCGGGGAGACGACCCCCGTCGGGATGATGGCAAAGCACGCCATCGAGCCGCCGCCACCGGTCCGGACCCTGCGGCCCAACTGCCCGCTCGCCGTCGAGCAGGCCCTGGCGAGGGCCCTGGCCAAGAACCCGGAGGAGCGCTTCGCCACCGCCGGTGAGTTCGCCGACGCGCTGGCAGCTCGGGGAACGGGCACCGTCCCTGTCGCACCCCCGGCCGACGCCCGGCGCACGATTGCGGTACTGCCGTTCGTCAATGCGAGCCCCGACCCCGAGAACGAATACCTGAGCGACGGCATCACCGAGGAGCTGATCAGCTCCCTGGCCAAAGTGGATGGGCTGCACGTGGCCTCGCGCACCTCGGTGTTCGCGTTGAAGGGAGAGCGCAAAGACGCACGCGCCATCGGCGCGCTACTCAACGTGTCCGCGCTGCTCGAGGGCAGCGTCCGCAAGGCGGGGCAACGGCTCCGCATCACGGTTGCGCTCATCAACGCCGGCGACGGCAGCACACTCTGGTCGGAGCGGTTCGACCGAGAGCAGAAGGACATGTTCGCGCTGCAGGACGAGATCGCCGGCGCCATCGTAGGCGGGCTGCGCGCCACCCTGCTGGGGGACCTCGGCGACCCCGTGAGCCGGCGCTACACCGACAACGTTGCCGCGTACCACCTCTATCTGAAGGGCCGCTACTTCTGGAACCTGCGTACGGCCGAGGGAACCACGGCGGCCATCGAGCACTTCGAGCAGGCGATCGCGGAGGACCCGGACTACGCGCTCGCCTACACCGGACTGGCCGACTGCTACGCGATCCAAACCGACTACCGCGGGCTCCCAGTGGCGGAGGGCATGGCGCGCGCGAAGGTCGAAGCCCGTCGGGCCTTGGACCTCGACGAGTCCCTCGCGGAAGCGCATACCTCGCTGGGCTGGGTCACCTTCATCTACGACTGGGACTGGAAGGGCGCCGAGCGGGAGTTCCGCCGCGCCATCGAGCTGAACCCGCGCTACGCTACGGCGCGCCAGTGGCACTCCTGGCTCCTGATGGCCATGGGCCATGTCGAGGAATCGCTCGCCGAGGGCCGGGCTGCCCTGGAGCTCGATCCGGTGTCCGTCTCGGTGCGCCGCACGCTGGGCTGGCAGTACGTGTATGCACGGCGGCCCGCCCAAGGCATCGAGCACCTGCGCCGCGCCGTCGAGATGGCGCCCACGGCCCACGAGAACTACCGGGTCCTGGCGTTCGCCTTCGCCGCCCACGGATCGCTCGATGCGGCCTTGAATGCAGCCCAAGAGGCGGTCGCCGCATCGCGTGGGTCTCCGTACGCCATTGCCACGCTGGGACACGTGCACGCTGTGCGCGGCGAGATCGACGAGGCTCGACAGCTCCTCAACGGTCTATCCGCGAAGGCCAAGACCGAGTATGTGCTGCCGGTGGCCCTGGTGATCCTGCACCTGGCCCTGGAAGAAAAGGACGCAGCGCTCGACTGGCTGGAGAAGGCTCGTGCGGAGCGCCGCGGCTGGCTCTGCTACCTCAAGGTGGAGCCGCTGCTGGATCCGCTCCGGGGGGAGGAGCGGTTCGAGCGGTTGCTCACTGAGATGGACCTGGCATAGCACACCCGGCGGCGGCACGGCGCCTTCCGGTGGCAACGACGGCGATGCGGGGGCCAGCGGAGAGAAGAACTTCTAGTGAGGCGCAGCGGTGCTTCAGCAGATCCGCGGCAGCTGATCGCCGGGCAGCATATCCACCACGCGCGTGCCGCCGATCCTCGTCCTGAGCGCGACGATGCCGGGATGCGCCTCCACGACCCGGCCGATCACCTCGGCACCCTCGCCCACCGGGTGCGCCCGCAGCGCAGCGACCGCATCGTCCGCCCGCGCCGCCTCGACGAACGCCACCAGCACTCCCTCGTTCGCCACGTAGAGCGGATCGAATCCCAGGATCTCACACGCCGCCAGCACCGGACCGGGGATCGGGAGCCGCTCCTCCTCGAGCTCTACCCCCACGCCGGCCGCTGCCGCGATCTCGTTGAGCGCGCTGGCCACCCCGCCGCGGGTGGGATCGCGCAGCACGTGCACCGCACCACCGATCCGCTCCCGCAAATTCTCAACGAGCGGGCAGAGATTCGCCGAGTCGCTCTCGATCTCCACCTCGAACTCGAGCCCCTCGCGCACCGCCATGATCGCGATGCCGTGCCGGCCGATGGGGCCGCTCACGATCACCGCGTCGCCCGGCCGCGCGCGCTCCGGCGTGGGAGCGAACTCGGCATCCAACTCGCCGATCCCCGTCGTGTTGATGAACACGCCGTCGGCCTTGCCGCGCTCCACGACCTTGGTGTCGCCCGCGATGAGCGGCACGCCCGCGTCGCGAGCGGCCCTAGCCATCGCCTCCACGATCCGGTCCAGCAGGTCGATGGCGAGGCCTTCTTCCAGCACGAACCCCGCCGACAGATAGCGCGGCCGCGCCCCCATCATCGCCACGTCGTTCAGCGTGCCGTGCACCGCCAGTGAGCCGATGTTGCCGCCGGGGAACTCCAGGGGCTGCACCACGAAGGTGTCGGTGGAGAC
>JBDGXT010000204.1:0-4239 GCA_039584455.1 Gemmatimonadota bacterium | reverse complement strand
GTTCGATGTGAGCTTCTACCAGATCAGCCTGATCCGATTCGTCCTGTCGTTCCTCGTCCTCCTCGTTCCGGCCACCCTGATGGGCGGCACGCTCCCCGTCATCGTCAAGTTCTTTGCCACCCGGCCGGAGAAACTGGGGTGGAACGTCGGCCAACTGTACGCCGTGAACACCTTTGGAGCGGTCGTTGGCACGCTCGCTGCAGGTTTCTTCCTCATCCTGCTGTTGGGCGTCAAGGAATCCGCCTATGCCGCCGGGGCGGTGAACCTCCTCATCGCGGGTGCGGTGCTGGCCCTGGCTCGGCGGGTGGGACGTGGCGAGACGGCGCACGGGGGCGACGCGGCGTCCGAGGTGGAGGCAGAGGCGCCTCCGGGTGAGGCTTTCTCTCTGAAGCAGGCGCGCCTGGCGCTGTGGGCGATCGGCCTTTCGGGCCTGTGTGCGTTGGCCCTCGAGGTCTTCTGGACCAGGGCGCTGGTGTTCTTCCTGGACAATTCCACTCACGCCTTCACGACGATCCTCACGGCCTTCCTGCTGGGCATCGCCATCGGCAGCCTGATCATCGCGCGGTTCATCGACACGAGAACGAGGCTGCTGGTGTGGCTGGGAGTGATGGAGGTGCTGATCGGGGTGTCCGCCATCCTCGCCATTCCGATACTGAATCGCCTAACCCCCGTGTTCCAGAGCATGCAAGGTGCCGCGCTCGACTCCATGCTTGCCTGGAAGTGGATGGGGATGCGCTTCGCCAAGAGTCTCACGGTGATGCTGGTGCCCACGCTCCTGATGGGCATGACGTTCCCGTTGGCGACCAAGATTTACACGAGAAGTATCAGCCGCGTCGGCACTGCCTTGGGCGACGTGTACTCCATCAATACGATCGGTGGTGTTTTCGGTTCCGTGCTCGCCGGCTTTGCGCTGATCCCGCTGATCGGTGTGCAGCAGGGCATCATCGTGATCGCCGCCATCAACGTCATCGTTGGGGCGGTGCTCATACTCTCCGAGCCACTGATGGTCTACAAGGCCAGGGTGACGATGGCAGTCGGATCGGGGGTGGTGTTCCTCGGCATGGGGGCAGTCAACGTCCCTGACGGTTCAACCGTTCTCGCATCTCACTGGGAGACAGCGGTGGACCCCGAAGTCCTGTCGTATCGGGAAGGGATCGGCGGCACGGTGAAGGTCTATCGGGACCGGTGGGGCGAGAAGGTCCTGAGCGTGAACGGCTTTCCGGTAGCGGGCACCGCCATCGAGGCGTACGAGATCCAGATGCCCCTGGCGCACCTGCCCCTCCTGCTGAGCACCGTGCCGAACCCGCGGGTGAACATCATCGGATTCGGGACCGGCGGGACGTCATGGGGAATGACGCGATACGACGTCGCCGAGGTGGACTGCGTGGAGCTGGTGCCGGGCGTGATCGATGCCGCCGAGTGGTTCCCGGAAAGCAACCACGGTGTGCTGAGCGAACCCAAGTTCAACCTGATAATGGGCGACGGGAGGAACTACGCCCTCGTGACTGACAAGGAGTACGACGTCATCTCGGTCGATGCGACGTCGCCCAAGATGGCGGGCAACGGCAGTCTGTACACGCTCGACTTCTACGAGCTGCTCGAGGCGCGACTGTCCGATGACGGCCTGGTCGTTCAGTGGCTGCCGTTTCACCTGCTGGCGGAGTCCGAAGTGCGAATGATCACGAAGACGTTCATGCGCGTGTTTCCGCACACGACCCTGTGGTTCACCCCGATGCGGCAGCACATCATTCTCCTCGGCGCGCGACGACCGCTGGAGATCGACTACCGGGCATTGAGCGAAGAGCTGGCGATGGAGCACGTGCAGCGAGAGTTGAGATACCTCGATGTGCGGAACGCCTTAGACCTGCTGAGCTGGTTCGTGATGGGTGAGGAGACCCTGGCCGAGTATGTCGCGGGTGCCAGGCTGAATACTGACAACCATCCGTACTTGGAGTTCACTCCAGCGATGGCATACTTCGTCTCGAGCGTGTACCGCGTGCGCAATCTGGAGGTTGCCAGGGAGCATAGAGAGAGCGTGTTCCCCTTGCTGGTCAACGTAGGAGAGACCGAGGAGGAGATTGCCTCCGTCGAGGACAGGGTGCAGGCGCGGTTCGAGGCAATCCACCACTCCATCACCGGAGACATCTATCTCTTCCTGGGGAGGCGAGACCAGGCCATGGCCGAGTACCGCAGGGCGCTAGCGGTAGACCCCCAAGAGACGAATCACCTGAATTGGACGTGGAGTGGAGGTGAGTGGGAGAGATAAGGCTCACCGCCGAGGACACACCTACTCCTCAGGCAGCGCGAGTGCAGTCTCCCCTAGCTCAATCAAGCGCTGCCTGAGGTCGCTCACTAGCCGGTCCAGCCGGTCCGCCAGCTCGTGGTGCACCGGCCCGTAGGCTCCCAGTCGTTTGGCATTCAGCTCGTAGATCCGGGTCGCCCATACGTTGGCCGCGGCGACGACCCGTTGCCGCGCGCTGCGCGCGCGCCGCTGGGGCAGGTCGAGTTCCGCCACCATCTCCTGCGCGGCAGTCTCTGCCTCGGCGAGAGCTTCACGTAGCCTGTCGTACGCCTCTCCGGATTGGCCCAACTCCGGTAGCTGTCCCAGTTGTGCGATGTCGTCCAGCAGGAGATGCACGTGTGTCGCTACGTGCCGTGTCTGGTTCGCGTTGAACAGGCTCTCGGACATAGGGCCAATGATAGCGGCTGACGGAGCCGCCGGTTAGCGTGGCGCGGGCGAGCCCATGACCCTCGCTGCTTGCCTACCGGCCCGCAGGCTCGCCAGGGTGGCCGCGCCCTCCGCGCCACAGATCCACCCACATCGCCACCGGCCCCACGAGGAACAGCGCCAGAATGGGTGGTGCCGGGTAGAGCGGGCGCAGCAGCCCCACGTGGTAGTCGCCCGCGAGGCGAATGACCGCCTCGATGGCTGCGACGAGGCAGGCCACCAGGATTCGCCCCCGGCGTGTGCGTACCGTGGTGCGTGGGTCGGTGACCATGAAGAAGATGAACAGTTGGTACATCGGGCCGGTGATGGGGGCGACCTCGGCGAGCAGTGGGCCGCCCACTAGTGCGGTGCGGACCACCGCCAGCAGCAGGAAGCTCACCACGTACGTGAGGGTGACGTGGAGCATCCGGGCGCGCGACACGACGAGCAGGCCGACGGCCCAGATGACCGCGTTCGTCGCGAGATCATTTCCCCACTGGTGGCTCAGGATCGCCACAGTGCCCGGCGCCAGCAGCAGCAGCGCGCCGATCGCGAAGTTGCTGGGGTTGAACAGGTGGCGATCGCGGTAGACGAGCACGTACTTGGAGCTGATCGCCAGCACACCGCCAAGCGCGAACGGCCAGAGGAGGCCGGCCTGCGGCTTGAGCAGCAGGGCGAGGCTGATCCCGCTGACGTACGCGCTCGCCAGGTTGGCGAAGCGCCCGCGCACCAGGCGTGAGCACACCGCCTCCGTCGCGACGCAGGCACCGAGGGCCGCGGCTAGCCGCTCGTACCCGCCCAGAATGGATCAGTGTGATCAGGAAGACGATGAGGTAGCGCGGATGAATGGTGCCGAGACTCGCCCACACCGCGCGCAGCCGCCGGCCGGCCGGAATCGCGGCTTCGGTCATGGCAATGGTCGCTCCGGCTCGGTCACTACGTGGAGCCGATCCACGGCCGGTGCCTCGAGCCGCTGTACCTCACCCGACGGCCACCGGATCTCCACTTCCTCGACTTGCGTTTGTCTGCCGAGCCCGAAGTGCACGCGGCGATCGTTTTGGCTGGCGAACCCCATCCCCCCCGCCACCACCCGGCGCTGCCGCCTCCCCCCGAAGGCGATGACGACCTCGGCGCCGATGGCGCTGCGGTTGCTGCGGGTGCCGACGAGCTCGAACGCGACCCAGTGATTGCCGGGCGCCACCGTATTGCGGTACACCAGGGCCGGCGCACCCTGGTTCGCCACCACCACGTCGAGTACGCCCCGGTTGAACAGATCCACGAGCGCCACGGCGCGCCCATCGTAGCGATCGGTCACTCCCACCGCTTCGGCCACATCCGTCATCTGTCCTTCCCGGTTCAGCAGGACCCGTGACCGCTCGTACCCCGACAGGCTCGCCGAGCCGATGGGTGGCCAGCTCGCGGCGTCCTCGAAGACGGCGCCCGTCGCGCCCGCCACCTTGGACATGCCGTACCAGTAGTCCCGGTCGGGATCCGCCGAGATGAAGCCGTTGGCCACGAAGAGGTCCATCCAA
>JBDGXT010000022.1:0-24049 GCA_039584455.1 Gemmatimonadota bacterium | reverse complement strand
CGAGAAGCACGCGGCCCACGTCACGGGCCACGCGGAGGAGCGGATCAAGGAGGTCTCCCGCAAGTTCATGATCTTCTACTCCACCCTCACCCCCACGGTGTATACCAGCGTCGCCGACTGTGGCGTGCTGCTCACGGTACGCTACCTGTGCGAGCCCCGCCTGCGCCGCAGCTCGACCCAGGCCATCTGGGAGGACGTGCTCCTCGCTTTCGGGAAGTGCGAGGACATCGATTTCGCCTACCCCACCTATCGCTTCTACGACAATCCCCGCGAGGGGAAGCCGGCCGCGCGGGCGGCTACCGAATCGGGGGCCTGAGGCTCTTTCTCGCCCCGGGGGCAGGCCCCGCCTCCCTCCCGGTCCCCGGTCCCAGTTCCCCGTTCCCCGTTCCCCGTTCCCCGTCGTCTTGAAACCAACCTTCTGCCCCATCCGTGTATCCAAGTAGGGACAGGGCACCACACAGGCAACGTCAGCCAGGGAGATACCCCATGTCAGCGCACCGAACGCTCGCAACGCTCCTGGTCGCGGCGGTCGCAGCGACCCTCGCGCAGCCGGCCGGCGCCCAGACCGAGCGGTTCGAGCTCTCCGGAGAGCGGGTCGCCATCTACAATCTGGCCGGACGGGTCACGCTGGCTCCTGGCTCGGGCTCGGCGGTAATCGTCGAGGTCACGCGAGGGGGCCAGGACGCCAGTCAGCTCCGGATCGAGCAGGGCCCCCTCGAGGGCCTCCAGACCCTGCGGGTCATCTACCCCCACAACGAGATCACTTACCGCGAGCTGGACCACGGCTCGCGCACCGATCTCCGAGTGCGGGAGGACGGCACCTTCGGCGGGGGACGTGACCGTGACCGCGGCCAGCGCGTCCACATCCGCGGCGAGAGCGGCGGCCTCGAGGCCTACGCCGATCTCACGATTCGCGTCCCCGCCGGGCAGAGCCTCGCCGTGTATCAGGCGGTCGGGGAAGTCTCGGCATCTGACGTGAACGGCGACTTGCGGCTGGACACACACTCCGCTCCCGTCACCGCCACCGACATCACGGGCGACCTCGTGGTGGACGTCGGCTCTGGGTGGGTCGAGGTGTCCGGTGTGCAGGGGAGCGCCAACCTCGACACCGGATCGGGATCCGTGAAAGTGACGGGCGTCAGCGGCGACTACCTGCGCGTGGACACCGGCTCCGGAAACGTCACCGCGACCAACGTCTCGGTCTCCTCCCTCGAGATCGACACCGGCTCCGGTGACGTGAAAGTGGCCCGGGGCACAGCGCGCGACGTAGGGGTCGACACAGGCAGTGGATCGGTGGACCTCGAGCTCACGGCCGAAAGCCGCGACATCTCGATCGACACCGGCTCCGGCACGGTGACGGTGACCCTGCCCGGCTCGTATGGCGCCACCGTCGATATCGAAACGGGGAGCGGCGGTATCGACCTGGACTTCCCGGTGCAGGTCCGCCGGTTCGAGCGCGACCACGTGTACGGCACGATCGGCGACGGCTCCGGCAGCCTCAAGATCGACACCGGCTCGGGAAGCGTGAGGATCCGCAAGGCGGGCTGAGCCCCGCACGCACCAGAGGAAGGCGTTGGGGGAAGGGAGGTATCCTTCCCCCTTTCCTTTCTTTCCATTCCCCACCCACGGACTCCAGCGTAGCTTCACAGGCACCACGAGCGAGGAGCCCCCGTGAGCTTCGTCCAATTCGAACTCGAGCGCTGGCAGAGCACCTGGGAGAACCGGGTGCGGCACAATATCTCGGAGAGTGGCGTACACCCTCTCTCCATCGCCGAGCTGCTGGAGTTGGCGGGCGGTGACCTCGCCGAGTTCGCCGACCTGCGGCTGGTGTACAACCAATCCGATGGCAGCGACGAGCTGCGGACGGCCATCGCCCGGCTCTACCCGGGGGCGACGCCCGACCACGTGACGGTGACCCTGGGGAGCGCCGAGGCCAACTTCATCGCGTGCTGGACCCTGATCGAGCAGGGCGATCGGGTAGCCGTGCAGATGCCGGTGTACATGCAGATGCACGGCCTGGCGCAGAACTTCGGTGCCCAGGTAACCGAGTTCCCACTCCGGTTCGAGCGCGGCTGGGAGCCCGATCCGGCGGACATCGAGCGGGCCATCACGCCGGGCACCAAGCTCGTGATCGTAACCAACCCCAACAACCCCACCGGGAAGGTGTTCTCGCAGGCAACGCGCGACCTGATCGTGGAGCGCGCCAAGGCGGCCGGCGCGTGGCTCCTAGTGGACGAGATCTACCAGGGCGCGGAACTGAGCGGAGAGACCACGCCGTCGTTCTGGGGAACCTACGAGCGGGTCCTCGTCGTGAACGGGTTCTCCAAGGCCTACGGATTACCGGGACTCCGGATCGGGTGGATCGTGGGGCCGACGGCGTTCAAGCAGGAAGTCATGCAGCGTCACGACTACACCGTGATCGGCCCCAGCCCCGCCAGCGATTACCTGGCGATTCGGGCGCTCGGCGTGCGCGACAAGATCCTGGCGCGCACTCGCGGCATCCTCACCACCAACTATCCGATCCTCGAGGAGTGGCTACGAGGCTTCGGAACCCTCTTCGAGTGGCGCAAGCCCGACTGCGGGGCGATATGCCTGGTGCGCTACCGCCACAGCCTCAGCGCCCTCGACCTCGTGGAGCGCGTCCGTGCCGAACAGAGTGTCCTGCTCGTGCCAGGTGAGCACTTCCAGATGCCGTTCCACCTGCGGCTCGGTTACGGCAACGAGACCGGGGAGCTGCGCGAGACGCTGGGCGACCTGAAAGAGGCCTTCGGGAACCTGTTGATGGACTAGAGGTTCTCCATCAGCCACTTCGTGAAATAGCCGTACAGGTTCTCCCGGGCGTTCCCGCCCCGAATAGAGTGCGTCTTGTTCGGGTAGAGCCGCATGTCGAACTGCTTCCCCGCCTCCTGCAGCTTCTGAATCAATTGCGTGGTGTTCTGCGAGTGCACGTTGTCATCGCCGGTCCCGTGCACGATGAGCAGGTTCCCCTCGAGCCGGTCAGCAAAGGTGACCGGTGACCCCAACTCGTATCCCTCGGGGTTCTCCTGCGGCGTGCGCATGAAGCGCTCCGTGTAGATCGTATCGTACAGCCGCCAATCGGTCACCGGCGCCACCGAGATGGCGGCCTTGAATACGTCCGCCCCCTGAAACAGAGTGAGCAGCGACATATAGCCGCCGTAGCTCCAGCCCCACATGCCGACGCGGTCGCCGTCCACGTACGGCAGCGACGCCAGGTATCGCGCTGCGGCGATCTGATCGGCGGTCTCATACTGCCCCAGCTTCAGATAGGTCTGCTTCTTGAAGTCGCGGCCCCGCGCACCCGTGCCGCGGTTGTCCACGATGGCGACGAGGTAGCCCTGCTGGACCATCAGCTGATGCCACAGGTAGCGCTGCCCGTCCCACCGATCGGTGACGCGCTGCGATCCGGGCCCACCGTACACGTGCATCAGGAGCGGATACGCCCGATTGGGATCGAAGTCGCGCGGCTTCATGATGAGGCTGTTGAGCACGGTCCCGTCGTCGCCCGCCAGCGTGATGAACTCGGGGGCCGCGAGGCCGAGGGCTGCCACGGCGTCCGCAAGATCCGCATTGGCCTCGATGGTCCTGATCAGCTGTCCACTCGCCTCGTGCAGCGTCTGGACCGGCGGCTCGGCTGCGGAGGAGGATCGGTCCACGTACATCGTGTAGGTGGGATTGAACTGCACAGTGTGCGTACCGCCCTCCGCGGACACGCGGCGCAAGCCCCTGCCATTCAGGCCCACGCGGTAGAGCGGGCGCGTCAGGGGACCGTCGACCGAGCCCGTGAAATAGACCAGGTCGTTGCGCTCGTCCACGCCCCCCACCGAGGCGACGTCCCAGCCCCCGGTCGTCACCTTGCGCACCAACGTACCGTCCCGCCGGTGCAAGTACACCTGCCGATACCCGTCCTGCTCGCTGATGAACAGGAACTGCCGTCCGCCGTCGAACCAGCGCGGTTCCTCCTGCTCCACCCACGCCTCGTCCTCGTCGGTCATGATCAGGCGAGACGATCCGGTCCTGACATCCGCCAACAGGAGATCGAGCCGGCTCTGGTGTCGGTTCAGCCGCGTGAGCCAGATCTCCGTCGACGTCCCGGCAAAGTCCATGTCGGCGATGTAGATGTCCGTCTCGGATCCGAGGTCAATCCAGCTGGACTCCCCGCTCGCGATCTCCACCACGCCGATGCGTACCTCGGAGTTCTGGGAGCCGGCCTTGGGATACCGCACCGGCATCAGCGTGGGGTAGAGCGTCGTCTCGTCGATCAGGTAGAACGGCTCGATGACCGTCTGGTCGAGCCGCCAGAACGCGATCCGGCTGCCGTCGGGACTGAAGCGGAAGGCATCCTGCAACGAGAGTTCCTCCTCGTACACCCAATCGGCGGTTCCGTTGATGATGTGCCGGCTGCCGTCATGCGTGAGCTGGATCTCCTCGCCCCTGGCGAGATCACGCACGAAGATGTTGTGCTCGCGTACCCAGCCGACGTAACGGCCGTCGGGAGAGAACTTGGCAAACTGCTGGTACCCGGGGGCCGTGCTGAGCGGAGTCAGTCGGCGAGCCTGGAAATCCCACAGGTAGTATTCGCCCTTGGTGTTCTGCCGCCACACCCGCACCGAATTCGTGTAGATGAGGAGCTTCGTGAGGTCGGGCGAGAACTCGTATTCCTCAATCGCAATCGACTCAACCGCCCCCGGCGGCAGCAGCGCGGCGCCTGACACGAGGAGCCGCTCGGCACCACTGCGGGCGTCCACCCGGTACAGGTCCGTGGCGTCCTCCCCAGCGACGTATGTGTACGATGTGCCGTCCGCCATCCACTCGATGGTGGTCAGGTCACTCGTGAGCTCGTCGCCGCCCCATATCCACTCGACCGTGAGCGTCCGGTCCTGCGCCACGCCGAGCGAGGTCACGGCAAGACCGATCCCCAGAGACAGTCCCAATGCACGTTTCATGATTCTCCGCCCTCCTCAGACGGCGCGAAAGTTAGCCACGGGAACGGGAGGAGTGAACTCGAACTGGGATGCGGCGTGGGCGGGGCCGCTTCAGGTGGGTGGCGTGTTGGCTTCCTCGGACGCGGAGCCGTCGAGGAGTACTCCCATCGCTCCAAAGACGGTCGCTACTGCAGCCAGCAGCTGCTCCAGCTCGTACGGCTTGCCCACCACGGGACGGCCCGACTTCTGCAGGAACTCATAGGACTCGGGCCGCGTGTAATCCCCGGTCACGAAGACGAACCGGCTCGCCATGTCGGGCTTCTTGTTTTCCACCTGCTCGAACAGCGTCTTCCCACCGAGCGTGGGCATGTGCAGGTCGGAGATGATGCAGTCCAGCGGCTCGCGCTGAATCACGTCGAAGGCCTCGTACCCGTTGCTGACGGGGATAACCTCGTGCCCCAGCTTGCGGAACAGCCGGGCCATCACCGCCCTATTGCTGTCGTCGTCCTCCACGACGAGGATGCGCCCGGGGCGCGTGGGGCCCTCCTTGAGGAGATTCCAGGCCGGCGGCGCGATCTCCGGCGCTTCGGAAGTCACCCGACTGAGCAGGGAGCCGGTGATGTTGGTGGCCCAGCGTACCTCCTGCTGGATGCGCTGGATGTCCTCGCGCTGGGACTCCGTGAGATTGAACCCCTCAATCGCGTTCGCGCTGCCGGCGATGGCACTGAGCCGGTTGTTGAGCCCGTTCGCCGCCTGGGTGATGTGATCGCGCAGGAACTGCACCCACGCCTCGACCAGCTCCTGATCGGGCTCCTCACGCGGCGCTGCCGTGCCGGGCCGCGACTCCCGCGCGGGCTTGTCTTCGGACTTGGGCGCTACCGGCGCACTCGGCTGCACGGTCGTGCGCCGTCGCCTGACACTGAGCACCAGTGCCACGGCCGCGACCGCGAGGGCCGCGAAGACCAGATAGTCCTGGGTTATCGTGTTCCCCCCTCGCGCCGGGTGCCCCGGTACACGATCCGGAAGATACGACCGCCCCGATCATCGCTGACGTACAGCGAGCCGTCGGGTCCTTCGGCAAGCCCCACGGGCCGGTGCGCTGCGCCCCGTGGGCTCACGTCCACACCGGCGAAGCCGTCGGCGAAGACCTCCCACTCTCCGGTGGGCTCATCCCCATCGAACGGCGCAAACACCACGTTGTACCCACCCTGGGGCAGCGGCGCCCGGTTCCACGACCCATGGAACGCGATGAGCGCCCCACCACGATACCGCGCCGGGAACTGCTCGCCCACGTAGAAATGCACCCCGTTCGGCGCCCAGTGGGCGGGAAAGCCAATCAGCGGATCCTCCTTCTCGGCGCAGCGCCCCACGGTGCGTCCGTTCCCGCCGTACTCCGGCGCGAGCACCTTCTGCCGAAGCGCAGGATCGTAGTAGCAGTAGGGCCACCCGAAGTCGCTCCCCTCCCTGATCCGCACGAACTCCTCGGCCGGCTTCTCAGCGCTCAAGGCGTCGTCGAAGTGATCGGGCCAGAGGGTCAGCTGGTCGCGCCCGTGGATCGCGGCGTAGAGCTCCCCGTCCTGGGCGCGCACCCCCAGCGCCACCGTATTGCGCATCCCCGTGGCGTAGCGGCTCCCGTCGCTCTGGTGCTGACCAGACCGGTCGGGATCGAAGCGCCAGATCCCAGCCCAGTTCTCGAGCTCCTCGCAGGGGTCCTTCCCCGGAGAGCGGACCGTGCGTTGTTGCTCCTGACACGCGTTGGAGGGCGAGCCGATGTTCACGTAGATGGCGCCGCCCGGCCCGAACACGAAACTCTTGGCCCGGTGCCCGCCCCGCGCCGGCAGCCCACTCACGATCGTATCGACTGGGCCCACGGGCTCCATCGATCCGTCCGACCATGGATAGCGCATGATCGCGTCATCGGTGGAGTAGTAGAGGAAACCGCCGCGCAGCTCCACGTCGTTGCCCGTCCCGCCGCCGAACCGCACCCGCTCATCCGCCGCCCCGTCCCCATCGGTGTCCCGCAGCACCACCACCCCGCCACCCACCGTGTCCCGCCGGCTGCGACCCGTGGCCACGAACACGTCCCCGTTCTGCGCCACCGTGAGGTGTCGTGCGCGACCGAGCCCGTCGGCCACCACCAGGGCACAGAAGCCCTCGGAGAGCGTGAGGCCGGCGTTGTCGGGTGCACACCGGGGCCCCTCCTGTGCGCCGACGCCAGGCACCGCCACGAGCGCCAGGAGTACGAGGGTTCCTGTCATACGGACACGCTGGATCGACATCGCATGACTCCGGAATGGATCACAGGGCGCGCATGCGCGCGGGGAAGTTCGTAATGATACCCGCCACACCCAAAGCGCGCAGCCTGCGCGCTTCCTCCGGCTCGTCCACGGTCCACACGTGGACTGGCATCCCCCGCTTGCGGGCCGCACGCATGAATAGTGCGTCCACGACCGTGAGTCGCCCGTGACGCTCGGGGACCGTGAAAGCACGGTACGAGCGACCGGGGAAGCGCAGGCGCAGCCGGGATGCGAGCCAGCACATCGTAGTCTCCCGCCGCGAAGCGGCGCGGACGAAGGTGGCGGGCGGAAACGGGCGCAGTGCCGCGTGGACGAACGAGCCTACGATGACTCGCCGTTCGGCGCACGCGCGGGTGAGCGCCTCGAGGGTCGGGCGGGCTGCCTCTTCTTCCTTGATCTCGATGATGAGCGGCGTCTCCGGATACCGGTCCAGCACCTCGGCAAGAAGCGGCACGCGCTCTCCACGACCGGCGTCCAGCCCACGCAGCCGGTCGAGGGTGTGCGCCCGAACCTGCCCGCTGCCCGACGTGGTGCGATCCACCATAGCATCGTGGATCACCACGGGGGTCCCGTCGGCCGTGACCCGGACGTCCAGCTCCAGCGCATCCGCCCCCTGCTGCAGCGCGCCATCGAATGAGCACAGCGTGTTCTCGGGGTGCTCCCCAGAGGCACCGCGGTGTCCCACGACGGGACGGGCGTCCGGGTCGAGCAGGATCACGGGCCGATCGCTCCGGCCTCGCTAGCCGGCCGGCTGGCAGTGCCGGTCGAACGCGCCCCGCAGCTCCACAGCGATCTCTTCCGCCTCACGCCCCTCGATGTCCTGGCGCTCCAGCATCTGCACCAGGGTACCGTCCTTGAATAGCGCGATCTGCGGCGACGAGGGCGGGTAGCCTTCGAAGTAGCTCCGCACCCGTTCGGTCGCCTCGATCTCCATCCCGGCGAACACCGTGGCCAACCGGTCGGGCCGCGCGGCGTGTTGCAGGGCCCGCGCCACGCCGGGACGGGCCTTGCCCGCGGCACAGCCACAGACGGAGTTCACCACCACCAGCAACGTCCCCTCTCCCACTCCAACGGCGGCGTCGACTTCCTCAGGGGTCATGAGCTCCGTGAACCCGATACGGGTGAGGTCCTCCCGCATCGGCTGTACCACAAGCGGACTGTAGCGCACGGCGTTCCTCCTTCTGGTCCCGGGTTCGCGCCACCGGACGGCGGCACCGCTCAAGATACAAACTTGGCTTGACAGCGTTAGTTGCGCTGGTTACCAATGAGGCGCTCAGCGGTATGGGGACCGATTCCGGAGAGGGACATGACCTATATCATCTGTGACCCTTGCGTCGGGACGATGGATCGCGGCTGCGTAGATGTATGTCCGGTGGACTGCATTTACGAAGGGGAGGATATGCTCTACATCCACCCCGAGGAGTGCATCGACTGCGGAGCCTGCGAGCCCGAGTGTCCGGTGAACGCCATCTACCCGGAGGAGGACGTCCCCGACGAGTGGAAGGACTTCGTCAAGAAGAACTACGAGTACTTCGAGGGTGGCGTGGAGCGTGCGGTGGCGCGCGGAAAGGGTGGCTGATTGGAACCGCCCAGTTAACGGCGCCCCGGTGGATCCACCGGGGCCTTTTTTTTCAACCGTCCCTACCCTCCAGCTCAAGTAGCATGGCCTCGGCGGTCTCGGGGCAGACACACATGAACTCCACCGACTGCTGGACCTGCGGCGGCGCCGCAGAGCGCTCGATGCGGCGGAAGCCGAAGCGCGGGAAGAACTCCCCGGCCGTCTCGGTGAGGAGATAGACCCGACGCACGCCGCGCCGGCCCGCCAGCTCGAGAGCCCCCCTGGTGAGGTCGACGCCCAGCCCGCGACCGCGCCAATCGGCTTCCACGGCCACCGAGCGTAGCAACGCACTCTCGCCGTAGAGCTCCAATCCGGCGCACCCCACGGGCCGCCCCTGCGACCGGGCCACCAGCACCGTCTCCTGGTGACCCTCCAGCCCGTCCGGGGGCAGCCCGGCGCGCTCCAGCAGGGCCAGGACCGACGGAAGCTCGCCTGGCTCAAGGGGCTCGATCACCGTGCGCGACTCAGTCGCCATCTGTCCAATATAGAGGCTCGCCGAACCCGCCGCCCCGCCCCTGAAACTCGACCCACTCCCGACCCGTAGAGGATGCAGATGTCACAGCCTGCAACGCGGAGCGCTCTCCTCATCCGTGGCGCCGCGCGGCCCGATCCACACAGAGGGACACGTCATGAAGCGTCGCAACAAGGTCCTGTTCGGCATCGTCGGAGTCGTCATTGTCAGCGGGCTCGCCATCGTGGTGGGGACGTCGCGCGCCAACGGGCGCGGGGACGACGTCAAGACGGTTGCCGTCGAGCGCGGCACCATCGTGGACAAGGCCCTGGCGGTCGGTCGTATCGAGCCCGAGGTCGAGATCAGCGTCAAATCCCAGATCTCGGGCGTTGTACGTCGGCTCCAAGCCCACGAGGGCGACTTCGTCCGGGCGGGCGAGCCCCTGCTCGAGGTCAAGCCGAATCCCACCCCGCTAGAGTTGGCCGAGGCCCGCCGACTGCTGGAGCTGCGGCAGATCGAGCTCGACAACCTGCTGCGCGACCTGGACCGACAGCGCGCGCTGTCCCAACAGGGCCTGGTCTCCGACCGCGAGTTGCAGCTCACCGAGCAGCGCTACGCAGAGCAGCAGGTGCAGCTGCAAATGGCTCGGGAGCGGCTGGCGCTGTTGGAGGAGGGAAAGCTCCAAATTGCCGATGACAACATCGAGACCGTGATCCGCTCCCCGATCGACGGGTTCATCCTGGAGAAGATGGTGGACATCGGCGACCCGGTGGTCCCCCTCAGCACCTATCAGGAAGGCACCGTGCTGATGACGATGGCGGAGATGAGCAGCCTGGTGTTCCGCGGCACGGTGGACGAGATCGATGTGGGGCGGCTCGGTCAGGGCCTCCCGGTGGAGATCAAGATCGGCGCCCTCCCCGACGCCAAAGTCGAGGGCGTCCTCTCCCGCATCTCCCTCAAAGCGCGGACCGAAGACAATTCCACCGTCTTCCCGGTGGAGATCACGCTCACCGAGACGCACGGCACCGTCCTCCGGGCCGGGTACTCGGCCAACGCCGACGTGATCATCGCCCGGCGCGACAGTGTGCTCATGATTCCGGAGCGCCTGGTGACCTTCAGCGGGGACACGGCAAGGGTCACGGTGCTGCTGCCGGATGGCAGCACCGAAGAGCGCGTCATCGAGATCGGCCTGAGCGACGCCATCAACCTCGAGGTCATCGCTGGGCTGCGCGACGACGAACAGTTGGTCGAGCCACCGCCGCGGGAGATCCAGTAGCGGCCATGCGTCTCGGCAACGTCCTGCGAGAGTTCTGGGCCGACCTGCGTCAGCAGCGGCTGCGCACCACCCTCACGGTCCTGGGCATCACCTGGGGCACGGTAGCGGTGGTCGTGCTGCTCGCCTTCGGCGTGGGCTTGGAGCGGCAGACGTTGAAGCGGTTCCACGGCCTGGGCGACCGCATCGTGATCCTGTGGGGCGGCCGCACGACGGTGAGCTTCGAGGGCTTCCCGGAGGGCCGCTACATCCGGTTGCACGAGGACGACGCGGAGCTGCTGACGCGAGAGATCCCTGACATCGTCATGATCAGCCCCGAGTACTCCAACCGGCAGACCCCGGTGCGCTACGCGAAGAACACGGCCAATCCCAACATCACGGGCATCTGGCCGGTCTACGGCACGATGCGCAACATCATCCCGGACTCGGGCGGGCGGTTCATCAACGACCTCGATGTGGAGCGGCGGCGCCGCGTCGCCATGCTGGGGGACGAGCTCGCAGAGCATCTGTACGGTGATGTCGACCCGGTCGGCAAGAACGTGTTCGTCGGCGAGGTGCCGTTCACCGTCGTCGGCGTGATGAAATCCAAGACCCAGAACTCCTCGTACAACGGGCGCGACAAGGACCGCGTGTTCATCCCGGCCAGCACGCACGTGGCGATGTTCGGCAACCGCTACGTCAACAACTTCGTGTACCGCACGGCCGACGCGATGCGCACGGAGGGCATCGAACAGCAGGTCTACGAGACCCTCGGACGGCGCTACACGTTCGACCCCCGGGACGAGGACGCTCTGTCGGTGTGGGACACGGTCGAGTTCGAGAAGCTGTTCGGGTACCTGTTCTTCGGGTTCCACGTGTTCTTTGCTCTCGTCGGCTCCTTCACCCTCACCGTGGGCGGCATCGGCGTCGCCAACATCATGTACATCGTCGTGAAGGAGCGCACGCGGGAGATCGGCATCAAGCGCTCCGTTGGCGCGCGCCGGCGCGACATCCTGTTCCAGTTCTTCGCCGAGACGTTCCTGATCGTGGGGATCGGAGCGGTGTTCGGCTTCTTCTGCTCGTGGGGCGTGGTGGCGCTGCTCAGCTTCATGCCCATGGAGGAGTTCATCGGCACGCCGACGATCTCCCCGCTCGTGGCGTCGGTCACCCTGATGCTCCTCGCGGGCATCGCCTTCCTAGCCGGGTTCTTCCCGGCGCGGAAGGCCGCGAACCTCGACCCAGTGGAGTGCCTCAGGTACTAGCCATGTGGAAGATCCTGCTCGAGGAATTCATCGGCGATCTCAAGACGCAGAAGCTGCGCACCACGCTCACCATGTTCGCCATGACATGGGGGACGATTGCGGTGGTGCTGCTGCTGGCGTTCGGGGAGGGCCTCAAGGTGGCGGTCGAGCGCGGCCTGATCAATGCGGGCGAGCGGATCTTCATGGTGTACGGCGGGGAGACCGGCAAGATCCATCAGGGTCTGCCGACCGGACGGCGCATCCGCCTCACCGAGGAGGACCTGCAGCTGCTGCTCCGCTCCATCCCGGAGATCGAGATGGGGAGCCCCTCCTACGGCCGCTGGGGCACGAGCCTCAAGTGGGGGGACACCAAGACCAACACGTACATGGAGGGCATCTACCCGGAGTTCTCCGAGATGCGCCGTATGTTCCCGCGGGAGGGCGGGCGGTTCATCAACCAGCAGGACCTGGAGCGCCGGCGGCGGGTGCTGTTCCTGGGAAACGATATCGCCAGACGCATCTTCGACGACGTGGACCCGGTAGGTCAGACCGTGACGCTGGACGGCCTGCCCTTCACCGTGGTCGGCGTCATGCAGGAGAAGTTCCAGGACTCGAGCAACAATGGTCCCGACGAGGATCGGGCCGTCATCCCCGCTTCCACGTTCAAGACCATCTACGGCCGCCGCACCGTGAACCACCTGATCGTGCGGCCGCGCAGTCTCGAAGAGGCCGAGGTGGTGAAGAGCCAGCTGTTCCGTGTGCTGGGCCGGCGCCACCAGTTCGACCCGACCGACGAGCGCGCACTGCCCATGTGGGACTTCATCGAGGACCAGAAGCTGACCCACGCCATCGGCCTGGGGATCCAGATCTTCCTGGGGCTGGTCGGAGCGTTCACCCTGCTCGTCGCAGGGGTCGGTGTCGCCAACATCATGTACGTGGTCGTGAAGGAGCGCACCCGAGAGATCGGCATCAAGCTGGCGGTGGGTGCCCGCAAGCCGCACATCATGGCCCAGTTCATGTTCGAGGCCATGCTGATCGCGTTGGTGGGTGGCGCCGGCGGCCTGCTATTCTCCGCAGCGGTCGTCGCCCTCGTGAATGCCGTCCCCAGCGAGAACCCGGCGATGGTGTACATCGCCAACCCCATCCTCTCGCCCATCGCCCTGATCTGCGTCTCGATCCTGGTGATGATCGGATTGCTCGCGGGGATCCTGCCCGCGCGGCGCGCCGCGGCGGTGGATCCGGTGGAGTCCCTGCGGTACGAGTAAGGCGCGCGGTCGGCTCACATAACCTCAAATAAAACAATCACTTAGGGATACTGCCGGGTGCCGGCCTTTGGCACGGCACTGGGTGTGCCTTGCCTCTTAAGGGCCCCGGTTCCGATCGCCCCCTTGTCTATGTAATGTCTTGGACATATGTTATACGCAGCTCCAAGACAGGGATTTGGACATGCTGAGGAAAGCCGGGCGGGACAAGCCAACACACCCCATCCAGGTGGTCGCCAAGCGTACCGGCCTCTCGCCGGACGTGCTCCGTGCGTGGGAGCGCCGCTACGGCCTCGTGAGCCCGGAGCGCACGAGCTCGGGCCGGCGGCTCTACTCCGACGCCGACGTCGAGCGGCTGAGGCTGCTCCATCGCGCTACACAGACCGGGCACACCATCGGCCAACTCGCGCACCTGCCCGACGGCGAGATCCGGCAGCTCGTCGAGCAGGATCTCGCCGCGATGCTGCCGCCGGGGACCGTGGCTACCCCCCTCGCGCGCCCGGAACCCAATTGGCTGCGGCGCGAGGCGCTCGAAGCGGTGCGCCGCCTCGATGGAGCGCGCCTGCAACACGTGCTGACCGGCGCCGCGCTGGCCCTCGCGCCCCCCGAGCTAGTGGATGAGATCCTGGTCCCACTGATGCGCAAGATCGGCACCCTGTGGCGCAGCGGGGAGCTCGGCATTGCGCACGAGCACCTCGCCTCCGCGATCGTGCGTACGACGCTGGCGGAGCTCACACAGCCACGGGATCTGCCGGACAGTGCACCGACCCTGATCACTGCGACTCCGGCTCGACAGATACACGAGCTGGGCGCGCTGGTGGTGGCCGCGATCGCCATTGCCGACCGGTGGCGGGTCACGTATCTCGGTGCCGACGTCCCGGGCCGCGACATCGCGGCCGCGGCAACCCAGGCCGGCGCCCCGGCCGTGGCACTCAGCATCACCTACCCGCTTGACGACCCGCTGCTACCGGCGGAGCTCGTTGCGCTGCGGGCCGATCTCTCTCCGGACGTGCCCATTCTCGTCGGCGGCTTGGGCACACCAGGGTATGTCGACGCGCTCACCAAGATCGGCGCGATGATTCTCGGTGACCTGCAGAGCCTGCGGGCCATTCTCGGGTCGATCCGCTTCGAACGTGATGGAGCGGTGGCATGACGGGCGCGCTGCTGGCTGAACCCCGTCGTACGGCGGGGGCCGCCGACGCCTCGGCGCGCCGCGCCGTGGTCATTGGCGCCGGGTTCGGCGGGCTGGCGGCGGCCATCAGGCTCGCCGCCCGTGGCTACCTCGTGACCGTGGTCGACCGGCTGGAGCAGGCCGGCGGACGCGCCCGCGTCTTCCGGCAGGACGGTTTCACGTTCGACGCCGGCCCGACGGTCATTACGGCGCCGTTTCTCCTGGAGGAGCTGTGGAGCCTCGCCGGACGGTGCATGGCCGACGACATCGATCTGCGCCCAGTCAGCCCCTTCTACCGCGTCCGCTTCGACGACGGCACGACCTTCGACTACAGCGGCTCGGCCGACGCGATGCGGGCTGAGGTGGCGCGCATCGCGCCCGACGACGTGGCCGGCTACGAGGCGTTCGTGCGACGGAGCGAGGAGATCTTCCGGGTCGGATTCGAGCAGCTGGCGCACATGCCGTTCGGCTCGGCGTGGGACATGGCCCGCATCCTTCCCTGCATGCTCCGCCTCGAGAGCTACCGCACCGTGTACGGCCTCGTGTCGAGGCACGTACGCCATCCCAAGCTGCGACAGGTGCTGAGCTTCCACCCCTTGCTCGTAGGCGGCAACCCCTTTTCGACGACTTCCGTGTATGCGTTGATCGCGTTCCTCGAGCGGAAGTGGGGCGTGCACTTCCCCATGGGCGGCACCGGGGCGCTCGTGCGGGGGCTCGTGAGCCTGATCGGGCGACTCGGGGGCGAGGTGCGCCTGGGCGCAGAGGTCGGCGAGATCACCCTCTCCGGCAGGCGGGCAACCGGGGTGCGACTCGCATCCGGAGAGGTACTGCCTGCCGACGTCGTGGTATCCAACGCGGACGCCGCGTGGACCTACCGCCACCTCCTCCCGGCCCACGCGCGCCGCCGCTGGACCGATCGCCGCATCGAGCGCGCGCGCTATTCCATGGGCCTATTCGTGTGGTACTTCGGTACGCGCCGCAGCTACGACGACGTGGCGCACCACACCATTCTTCTGGGCCCGCGCTATCGGGAGCTGCTCGAAGACATCTTCGGGCGCAAGGTGCTCGCCGACGATTTCTCCCTGTACCTGCACCGCCCCACCGCCACTGATCCTGCGCTCGCGCCGGATAGGTGTGACGCGTTCTATGTTCTCTCGCCCGTGCCGAATCTGGCGAGCGGCACGGACTGGGCGGGGGAAGCCGAGCCGTATCGGCGGCGCATCGCGCAGTACCTCGCCGCGACGGTCCTCCCCGGCCTGGAACAGGAGATCATCACATCCCGGGTGCTCACACCGCAGCACTTCCACGACGAGTTGCTCGCCTTTCGGGGGGCTGCCTTCAGCTTCGAGCCGGTGCTGACGCAGAGCGCCTACTTCCGTCCCCACAACGAGAGCGAGGACATCGAGCGCCTCTACCTCGTCGGTGCCGGAACGCATCCCGGTGCGGGCGTTCCCGGCGTGCTGTCTTCCGCGCGCGTGCTCGACACGCTGGTCCCCGATCCCCATGCTCTCGGCTGACACACACCGCAGACGCCCGGACGACGCCGCTGAGTGTCGAGCCCTGCTACGGCACGGGTCGAAGAGCTTTCACGCCGCGTCGCTGCTCTTGCCCAAGCCGATGCGCGATTCGGCAGCCGCCGTCTACGCGTTCTGCCGCATCGCCGACGACGCGATCGATGTCGGGCCGGCGCCTGCCGTGGGACTCGCGGGGCTGCATCACCGCCTCGACCGCGTCTACGGAGCCGCCCCCGCCGCCGATTTCATCGACCGTGCCCTCGGCGCGGTGGTGCGGCGCCACACCATCCCCCGCGGAGTGTTCGAGGCCCTGCTGGAAGGGTTTACCTGGGAGCTTGAGGACCGCCGCTACGCGTCCCTGGCCGAGCTACGCACCTACTGCGTGCGCGTCGCCGGCACCGTCGGCATCGCCATGACCCATGTCATGGGATGCCGGGACGCCGAGACGCTCGCCCGGGCGTGCGACCTCGGTGTGGCGATGCAGCTCACCAACATCGCGCGGGACGTGGGAGAGGACGCCACTCGAGGGCGCCTCTACCTGCCGACGTCGTGGCTGCACCAGGCCGGCATCGATCCGGCGCGGTGGCTCGCCGCTCCATCGTTCACGCCCGAGCTGGGACTCGTAATCCGCCGCGTGCTCGAGGCCGCGCGGGTGCTGTACACCCGCGCCGAGTCCGGCATCGGGCGGCTTCCCCCGGAGTTCCGTGGCGCCATTTGGAGCGCCCGGCTGATCTACGCGGACATCGGCCGCGTCATCGCCCGACGGCGGTACGACTCGGTTACGCGGCGCGCCGTGACGTCGCCCGCCCGCAAGGGCTGGCTGCTGCTCACCGCGGCGCGGGCCACCCTGAGGCGGCTACCCCACGGCGATCACTCCGTGCTCCCCGAGGCCCGCTTCCTGATTGACCGGGCTGCACCGAGCCGCGCACAGGCTGACGCACCGCGGGGCCGCGCGCGTTCGCTCGCCGACTCCGTCGTTCCACGCTTCACCTCGCAGGGGACGTCATGACCCGTTCGCTCGACCGACTCGAGCGCGCCCTGAAGCGCGCCGTGTCGCGACTGACCGAAGACGGCTGCCCGTCTCAGCTCCGCGACGCGGTGCGGTACGCCGTCTTCCCGGCGGGGAACCGGTTGCGGCCCCGGCTCTGCTATGCCGTTGCCGAGGCGCTCGGGGACGACCGCCCGGAACTCGCGGACGCGGGCGCGACCGCCCTGGAACTGCTGCACTGCGCTTCGCTGGTACAGGACGATCTGCCCATCTTCGACAATGCGACGGAGCGACGTGGCCGCCCGGCCCTGCACCAGGTCTTCGGCGAGGCCACGGCGATCCTGGCAGCCGACGCGCTGATCATCGGCGCGTTCGAGACGCTAGCGTGGTACGCGGCGGTCGACCCGGAGCGGGCGCGCCACCTCACCCGGACCATCACGCGCGGCGTCGGCACGCCCCACGGAGCCGTGGCCGGACAGGCGTGGGAGAGCGAAGCGGAGATCGATCTCGAGCAGTACCACCGGGCGAAGACGGCGGCGCTGTTCGAGTCGGCCACCGCGGCCGGCGCGATTGCGGCGGGTCACGATCCCGAGCCGTGGCGCACCGTGGGTACCTGGCTCGGCAGGGCGTACCAGGTGGCGGACGATCTCGCAGACGAGGCCTCGATCGGACGAGGATCGGACGCGGCGTTGGGCCGTCCGAACGCCGCGCACCAACTGGGCGTGCCGCGCAGCGTTGCGCTGCTCGAGCAGTACATCACCAGCGCGCTCGATGCCGTTCCGCTCTGCCCGGGACGCGTGCCCTTCCAGGAATTGCTGCAGCTCCTGGCGGCCAAGTTCAGACACGTGGCGTTAGGGGAGAGCAGCGTGCCGACGGCCGAGCGGTGGATCTCTGCCGCTGGCGGATGCGGATGAGCACCCCGGCCCTGGCGCGCGCGCACCGGCTGCTGCTGGTCACGAGCGCCGTCACCCTTGCGGGAACGGTGGTATTCAGCCTGGCCGGCATTGCCCTCATGCGTCACGCCCCGGTATTCGCCGCGCGGGCAGGTGGGCTGCTCCCGTGGCTCATGAAGGTGCCCACTTGGCTGAACCTCGCGGCGCTGCCGCTGGCGGTGTTTCTCATCTACCTGCCGGTGCTGCGATGGAAGGCGTCGGTGTTCTTCCTCGTGTGGGGCAGCTTCGTCGGCATGATGGCCGAGCTGATCGGGACCGGCACCGGCTACCCGTTCGGCGAGTATGCATACACGGCGTTCCTCAGTCCCAAGATCATGGGGGCCGTGCCGTTCTTCATTCCGCTCTCGTGGTACGCCGTGGCCACCGTCTCGCTCGACCTCACCACACGCCTGGATCTGCCGCGCCTACAGCGCGTTCTCGTCGCGGCGCTCTACATGGTGTTGTGGGACGTCGCCCTCGACCCAGCCATGGGCATGGGCTTTCCGATCTGGGAGTGGAAGGTCGAGGGGTTCTTCTACGGCATGCCGGCGCTCAATTGGGTGGGGTGGTACGGCACGTCCCTGGTCCTGATCTGGGGGTATGAGATCCTCGGTGGTGGCCCGCCGCGGGCCTCCTCCCGCTGGCCCCTGTGGATATGGGTCGTCAACGGGGTGCTCCCGGTGGGCATCTGCGCCCTGGCGGGCCTGGGCGCCGCCGTGCTGGCTGGATCCGTCGCCTTGGCGATCCCCCTGCTGGCCCTGTGGCGCCGCATGCCGAATCGGCGCCGCATTCGATGAGTGGACTGGCACGCCGTTTCGCCTATCACCTGCTCGAGCGCAGCTTGCGCCGCGCGTTCCGGCAGATCGTGTGGGTGGGTGAGCTCTCGCCACTCCCGCCTGACCGACCGGTCGTGTTGCTCGCGAACCATCACCTGTTCCACGACGCGCAGGTGCTGGGATGGATGATCACCCGCGTGCTGCGCCGGCACGGCATCGTGTGGATGGAGGAACTCGATCGATTCCCCTTCCTGGCGCCGCTGGGTCCGCTGCCGTTTCCGGCCGCGAACGCCGCACGTCGGGTCACCACGATCCGGCGCACCATCCGGGAGATGCACCGCGACCCGAGCACGGTGCTGCTCTACTTCCCAGAGGGTGAGCTGCACGACGCCGACGATGGCGTGGGGCCCTTTCCCGCGAGCCGGCTGACACGCCTGCAGCGCGCACTCCCCGCCGCGTCATGGTGGCCGGTGGCGCTGCGCCTCGGCGGCTCACATGAGGCACGTCCGATCGTGTGGCTCACGGGAGCCGAGCCGCAGCTACAGATCCGAGGGACGGAACGCGAGACCCTGAAGGCGCTGCTCCGCCAGTTGGAGGCACCGGCGCGGAAGCGCCTGACCGTACTTCTCGAGGGAGAGCCCGGACCGCACGAGCGCTGGGACTTCTCGGCGCTCGCAGGACTCTTCGTGCCCCGGCCATGACAGTCCTCACGGTGGCGCTGGGCGCGGTGTACGTCCTCATGGGCGTGACACTGCTCGCCAACCTGTGGCAACTCCGCCGCTCGCGGCCTCGCGAGCATCCCGGTGCTCCCCAGCCACGCCTCTCCGTGCTCGTGCCGGCGCGCAACGAGGCGGCGAACCTGCGGCGGCTGCTCCCGTCACTGCTGTCTCAGGAATACCGCGACCTCGAGGTGATCATCTACGACGATGGGTCGGAAGACGCGACCTGGGACGTGCTCCAGCGCGTGCGTGACCTGCGGCTGAAGACCATGCGGGGATCCGGCCCGCCCGCGGGGTGGGTGGGCAAGGTGCACGCTCTCTACCGTGCCAGCCTCGAGGCCACAGGCGAGTTACTCCTCTTCCTCGATGCCGACGCAGCATTGAAGGACCCTCGGGCCCTAGCCCGCCTCGTGAGCCGCTTCGACTCCCTGCCGCGGGGTTCCGTGCTCACCGGCCTCACGCACCTGCGCGGTGGGGGAGGTCTGCTGGTGAGTCTCGTGCCGTTCATCCTCCTCAGCCAACTTCCCCTCGCGCTGGTGCCCCGCACGCCGTTCACCCGCCTCAGCGGCCTCAATGGCCAGTGCTGGATGATCCGGCGCTCCGACTACGAGCGCTTTGCGCCCCATCGCGCCAACCGCAACGAGGTGCTGGAGGACATTCGGATCGGGCAATACCTCAAGCGCCAGGGGATCATTCCCTACATGGCTGACCTGCAGAACGAAGTCGAGGTGTGGATGTACAGGAGTGTCCCCGACGCCTGGGCCGGATTCCGCAAGAACGTCTACCCCTTCATGGGCGAGAAGCCTTGGAGCTTCTTGGTCCAGCACCTGCTGTACCTGGCGCTCTTCGTGGCCACTCCGCTCGTTTCACCCTGGTTCATCGCGGGCTGGTACGGCCTCAAGGCGGTGTCCGATCGGTTCGTGCGCTACCCCATTACGGTGACGCTCGCCACACCCCTCTCGCTCGGCCTCGGCGCGCTACTTCAGCTCGACTCCGCCGTGAGCCACTGGACCGGGCACGTACGGTGGAAGGGCCGCTCCGTGGTGCGGCGGGCTTTGTCCGCTTGACGGCCGCGCCCCCACGGCGCAGCCTTGAATCGTGCCTCCAATCGTCATCGGCGTGGCCGGCGGATCCGGCTCCGGAAAGACCACCGTCGTCCAGGAGATCATCGGTGCCCTGGGCCGTGACCACGTGACCTTCATCCAGCACGACTCCTACTACTACGACCGCAGTCACGTCCCACCCGCCGAGCGGGTGCACATCAACTACGACCACCCGGACGCGCTGGAAACCCCCCTCCTGGTCGACCACCTGCGGCAGCTCAAGGATGGAGAACCGGTCGAGGTACCGGTGTACGACTTCACCGAGCACGCCCGCACCGGGGCGACGGCCACCGCCCAGCCGCGCAGCGCCGTCATCCTCGAAGGCATCCTCATCCTGTCCGACCGCGAGCTGCGCGAGCTCATGGACATCCGGGTGTTCGTGGACACCGACCCCGATCTGCGGATCCTGCGCCGCATCGATCGGGATCTGCGCGAGCGCGGCCGCGACCTGCAGTCGGTGATCAAGCAGTACATCGAGACGGTCCGCCCCATGCACTTGGAGTTCGTGGAGCCCAGCAAGCGCTGGGCCCACGTCATCATCCCCGAGGGCGGGTACAACAAGGTAGCGGTGGACATGCTGATCGCGCGGGTCCGCGCGATCGTGGCGGAGTAGAACAGGGCTGCGGGGGAGCGGGCAGCGTGGGATGAGCGAGGTCGGGGTCCTAGCGAACCTCGCGAGCACTGGCCGGCACGACGAGCGCTCAGCCTCGCTACTCCCTGAGCACCCCGCGCAGCACTTCCAACGAGCCGTCGTTGGGTGCCGGCGCCAATCCCAGTACATGGCACAGCAACTCGTACACGTGGATGTTCGCGAACGCCGGAATCACCACTCCCTCCCGGAACGCCGGCCCCGCGGCGATGAACGTGGCACCCATCGAGAGCAGCTCGTTGTCGTAGCCATGGTTGGCCCCACCGTAGCGGCCGGGGCGCCGCTGATAGAACTCGCGAGAGGAGATCGACCAGCCCTCCTCCGCCACGGCGACGATGGGCGGAATACGGCGGTGATCCCGGTAGTGGTACCGGTCCGGGATATCCTCCTTGCGGTACACGGTCAGGTGCATGGCCTCCGAGAGTGCCTCGTAGACGGCGTCCTCCATCCCCGCCTTGGGAAACACGGCGAACACGGGATTCCAGTCCACCACGGTCACCGACGACAGATCGATGTAGTCGTCGACGATGACCATGCGGTGCGGTTCGGTATCGGCCATGCCATGGTCCGAGGCCACGACCACATTCACCTGATCCACCAGGCCCCGCTCCTCGAGCCCGGCGATCAGGAGCCCGACCATCTCGTCCACACTCTGGATCGCCTCTTTGACCTCAGGCGCATCCAGGTCATGGTCATGGGAGGCATTGTCCACGTCGCTGAAGTAGAGCGTGATGAGCGAGGGGCGCTCGTCGTCGTCCAGGTCGAGCCACGCCAACACCTGCTCCACCCGGTCTCGGTTGGGGATGCTCCCGTCGTACGGCTTCCAGTAGGTGGGATGTACCCCCTGGATCGGCGACTCGGTGCCGGGCCAGAAGAATGCCGCCGCCGTCACTCCCTGCTTCTCCGCCGTGACCCAGATGGGCTCGCCGCCCCACCACCGCCCGTCCATGACCGCATCGCGGTCTCCCAGGCTGAACCGAGCATCCATGACCGGGTCGTACATGTTGTTGGCCACGATCCCGTGATGCTCGTTGTACAACCCCGTGGCGATAGTATAGAAGTTGGGGAAGGTCTTGCTGGGGAAGTCGGGGATCATCCGCTCGGCACGCACACCACGGGCCACGAGCCGGTCGAGGTGTGGCGTCGCAGCCTTGTCGAGGAAGTCCCACCCCAGAGCATCGATGCCCACGAGAATGACCGTCGAGCGATCCTGGGCCGGCAGCGGAATCCATCCCACCCAATAGGATATTGCGGTCGCCACCACGAGTGCCGCTGCGATACGCGGCGCCGTGCCCCACAGGCCCGTCTCCCTGGCCATGACTGCTCCTCGTTCTGCGAGATCGCCTAGAAGAATACTGTCACAGACGCGTATCCGGTGACAGGTACAGGACCGTACTCGGATCCCGGCGCCCGGATGCCGGTCGGCAGCACGAGGTCTCCCTCCTCGGCTCCGACTCCGAGGCCAGGTTCACGATCCCCAACAGGTCGGTGGACACGAGCGGGTGGATCTCGAAGGTCGCCAACCCCACGACTTCGTGCCGCCCCAGCACCTGCATCTCGCTGCGCAGGGCCGGCGGCGACGTGGCGACCAGCAGCAGCTGGTCGGTATCGGTGTACCCCCAGCCGTCGTACTGGTACTCCGCCGCGAGGTACAGGTTGCGCCGCGCGACCGTGAAGCTGCGGTCGACCCCGACCGTGAAACGAAGCACGGTCTCACCGTCCGAGCGCCGCAGCACCCCCTCGCCGCGCACCGCGGCCCCGCCCACCGTCACCGTCGCCGCCGCCGAGACCGAGGCCTCGTCGTGCACCATCCCGCCCCACCCCGACAGCTCCCAATGTCCCAACGCCACCCGCCCTCGGGCGACGGCCGTGACCGTCGTGTCGGTGACCGGCTCCGTGCCGGGCAGCGTGACGTTGGCGTTCACCTCCGCGAGCCGCGCCACACCGTCCAACTGGCTCAGCGGCCCCGGAAAGACCCGCACCCGCAGCGCATCTACCCCGATGCGGTACTCCCGAAACGGATCCGACGGATCGAACGGCTGGAACGGGTCCGCCGGCGTGAGGTACAGCGTGGTCGCCCACGACACCGTCTGCCGCCCCAACGTCGCATCCACGTTCTCGCCGAGGTAACGCACCAAGAGCCGGTCGAAACGGTGTCGCCACAACACGAACTCCGACTGCTCGATGGTCCACTGGAGCGGCAGGAAGTCGCCCGCAGAAGCTGCGATCGTCGTTCCACCCGTGAGCGCCGTGGCGGTCACGCCGTCCCGCAGCGTGAACAGGTGCTCGTAGGCGACATCGAACTCGAACGCCCCATAGGTCGGGGAGGTCATGAGCCTCGCCCGCTGGAAGTTGAACGCGCTGGCATCGGCAAACGCACTCGCTCCCGAGGCCACGCCCACGTTCAAGTAATACCCGGTGAGCTGGGGAAGCTGCCCGTGCGCGGCTCCCGCCGGCACCACGAGCAGCAGGAACCAGAGGACTCCCCGCGCGCTCACTGGGACGCCGCAGCCGTTCGGCGCTCGTCCAGCGCCACCGCGCCATCCACCAGCCGAATCAGTCGCTGCGCGCGCTCCATCAGCTGCGGGTCGTGGGTGGCGAACACGAAGGTGGTCCCGAGCTCCTGGTTGAGCTTGGCCATCACATCGAGCAACGCCACGCTCGTGGTCGTATCGAGGTTGGCGGTGGGCTCGTCGGCAAGCACGAGGGCGGGCGCGCCCACCACCGCTCGGGCGACCGCCACGCGCTGCTGTTGTCCGCCAGACAGTTTCGAGGGGCGGCGATTCTCGAGACCGGCAATCCCGATGCGCTCGAACAGCTCGCCGACCAGACGGTGCCTCTCCTCGTCCGGCATGCCACGCAGCAGCAGCGAGAACTCGGCGTTCTCGAGTGCGGTGAGCACGGGTAGCAGGTTGTACGCCTGGAACACGAACCCCACGCGCTCCAACCGCAGGCGCGCGAGCTCGCGCTCCGACATCGTCGTGAGATCCGCGCCGTCGATCCACACCCTGCCGCGCGTGGGGCGCGTCAGCCCACCCAGTACGTTCAGCAGCGTAGTCTTGCCGGAGCCGGAGGGTCCGGCCATCACCACGAACTCCCCAGGCAGGATCTCCATCGTCACGCCGCGAACCGC
>JBDGXT010000203.1:0-3662 GCA_039584455.1 Gemmatimonadota bacterium | reverse complement strand
AGCCCCTCGACATCGGGTGTGAGGGGCCGATCCTCTTCCAGCTTGGGAACCACCTGACGCACCCGCTCATACACTCGCGCCACCCCCTGACCCGGCGCCAGGGGTCGGCGGAACTCCAGGCCCTGCGCCCCGGCGATCAGCTCCCAGGCCACGACGCGGCGCGCGTCGGCCAGCACCCGACGCGTCTTCCAGGCCGCGGCCATGCCCATGGGCACCACGTCTTCCTGGTTCGCGTCGGTGGGAATGGATTGTACGCTCGCCGGCGTGCACAGGGTGCGCGCCTCCGCCACGAGCGCTGCCGCGGTGATCTGCGCCATCATGAGGCCCGAGTGGAGCCCGGCCTGCTCCGTGAGGAACGGTGGCAGCCCGTGGGACAGCTCGGGGTTCATGAGCCGGTCGATGCGCCGCTCCGCCAGACCGGCGAGCGTGGTCAGCGCGATGCCCAGTACGTCGAGCGCCAGCGCCACCGGCTGTCCGTGGAAGTTGCCGCCCGACAGGATCTCGTCGTCGAACACCAACGGATTGTCGGTCGAGGCGTTGAGCTCCACCTCGGCGATGCCCGCCGCATACTCGATGGCATCCGCCACCGATCCCAGGATCTGCGGGGTGCAGCGCAGGCTGTAGGCATCCTGTACGCGGTAGTCCTCCTCGCGGTGCGCCTCGCGGATCTGCGAGCCCGCCAACAGCTCACGCATCACGCGTGCCGCCTCCACCTGGCCGCGGTGCGGCCGCGCCGCATGGATCCGCTCGTCGAACGGCACCGGCGTCCCCATCAGCGCCTCGAGGCTCATGGCGGCGGCCCCCAACGCCGTGCGCCACAGGTGACGCGCCTCGTGCACCGCCAGGGTGAGGATCGCCGACTGCACCTGCGTGCCGTTGATGAAGGCGAGCGCCTCCTTCTCGCGAAACTCGACCGGCTCGAGGCCGTGTTCCCGCAGCGCTTCGCCGGCCGGGCGCACCGTTTCCCCGAGCGTCACCTCCCCCTCGCCCATCATCCCGTACGCGATGTGGGACAACGGCGCCAGGTCGCCGCTGGCACCCACGCTTCCCTGCTCCGGCACGACGGGGTGAATCCCGGCGTTCAGCATGGCCGCGATGTGCCTCGCGAGCACCGAGCGCACCCCGCTCGTCTCGCGCAGCAGCACGTTGGCCCGCAGCAGCATGGCGGCGCGCACCGCCTCGACGGGGAGCGCATCGCCCACCCCCGCCACGTGGCTCAGGATCAGGTTGCGCTGCAGCTGGAGCAGCTGATCGGCGGGGATGCGCACGCTCGCCAGCTTGCCGAAGCCCGTGTTCACTCCGTAGATCGGCTCCCCCGTCGCCAGCATCCGCTCCACGGCCGCGCGCGAGCGATCCGCGCGCTCGGCGGCGGCGGCGGCGATCTCGACCGGGGCGAAGTCGCACGCCACGGCCACGACGTCGGGGATCGTCAGGGAATCGCCGGTGAGGGTGATCGCGGGAGGCATCGAGCGGAATATAGAGGCGGGGCGCCGGGTACGGGGAGCAAAGAAAGGGAGCGGAGCCGCCACGAGCACTCCGCTCCCCGTTCCCTCCGAGAGGGGCCGGCGGCACCCTACCGCCGCTTCACCACCACCCCCGCCCCGCCGGCCGTGTAGATCCCCGCGCCGACCGAGAGTTCCGGGTTCCCCGGATCGGTCTGGTAGCTCCAGTCGAAGATCATGGTCTCCGCCCCCACGTGCGTCACCCGGAGGGCACCGTAGCGGAAGAAGCCGTCACCCTCGTTCATCTGGAACACGTAGCCGTGCCCCACCTGGGCGAGGCGCGCGGCACCGGAGTACCCGAGGTCGGGCGCGAGGTCGATCGACGTCAGATCCGGAATCGGCTGGGTCCCATACGTCGTCATGGTCGTCGCCAGCCGCACCGGCTCGATCCAGAAGTCGCCCGCCAGGTCGCGGGTGATGCGGAAGTCGAGGTCGGTACGCGTGCCCGGCAGCACGGCACCTAGCTCGGTCTCCACTGCAATCCCGTCACTGTTCACGTCGATCCAATAGCGGAACCCGCTCGTCGTCACGTCGACGTCCAGCGCCGCCATCAGCACGTTGCGTGCGTCGGGCCGCGGCGTGTCACCCCAGATCGGCGACCAGAGGCTCTCCCAGCCCTCGATGCTCTCCGCCGACACGCCGAAGCAGCGCGCGAACCCGTTCTGCAGCACGCCGACCAGGTACTCGGGAGCGAGCGTGGTACCCTCGAGACCCCAGGTCGCGTCGCACTCGTAGCCGAGATCGCCGAGCACGGCGGCGGCGCTGTACACCCGGTACTGCTTGAAGCCGTCGGGCTCGCTGGCGAACGGGCTGTCGTCCCACGCCAGGTGGACCGCGCCGTTCAGGCTGGTGCCCGCGATCCACTGGGGCGAGCCGAGCCGCAGCCGCTCGTCCACCACCACGATGTCGCTCGGGGCGCCCTCGATGCCCGCGAGATCCACACCCACCACGAAGTACTCGAGGTCGGGAATCCCGCGGTCGTGGAACGTGCTCGAGGTCGTCTCGCCCCGCAGCCCGAAAGCGGCCGCCGGGTCGGGCCGCGAGTAGACCCGGTACACCATGAGATTGGCGTCGAGGATGTCGTCCCACAGGAGCAGCATCCCCGCCGGATCGAGGTCACCGCTCGGCTGGAGCTCGTAGAAGAGGTTCACCGGCGGCGGCAGCGTCCCCACGCCGACCGGCTCGTTGCTGCTGCACGAGAGGATGCCCAGGGCCATCAGGGCTCCAACGATTGTGCACCGCATGGCCGCCTCCCAGAGGGTTCCAGCCCCCTAGAGTGCAGGGACCGTGCCGCCGGAGAGGAATCCTTAAGTTGTTGTGTTACAAACAGTTATGGTGTCAGCGCGAGGACGGCGTGTCCTCGGGAGGGGACACAGCAGGGAGGCGGCATACGGCGGCCGCGTGGCTCACTGCGTCGAGCGCTGGTCGTATTGGAACCGGATCTCCGGCTGGTCCCGCAGGCTGATGAAGAAGTTGAAAGCGACGTTGCCGTTGGGCGCCTTCATGAACCCGAAGGTGAGGCGCCAGCGGTGGAGGTCGCGGTCGAGCCGCACCACGTGCTGGCCGAACTCACCCGTGGTGAAGTTGTACTGCGTATTCCACGAAGCACCCCAATGCTCGGTGGGTGAGAACTGCAGCGAGATGTTGAGGGTCTGGTTGCCCGGCGTGTCGATCGGGTTGCCCTCCTCGTCGGTGAGGGGACGGGTGCGCTGCAGGTCGTACGCCAGCGACGCCCGCATCCCGCGGGTGCGCGGCCCCTCCGTCGGCATCGTGTAGAACCCGCGATCCAGCCGGGTGGAGGGACCCATCGAGGAGCCCGGCGGCTGCATCGGCCGCTCCAGCTCGAGCTGATCGATGGCCCCCGGCTCCGGCGGCGCCTCCCCGCCTCCCGTGAACAGCCCGAACAGCCGGCCGAACAACTCCTCCGAGAGGCTGAAGCGCATGGAGAGCGAGTTGAGGAACGGGGCGAACCGCGTCCCCTCGAACCCCACGGGCCCCTCCCACAGGTCGTGCGTCATGGACAAGCTGAAGCCCCGCAGCAGATCGCTGGTGAAGCGGTTGGTGAGCCGCTGCGTCGCCCAACCGGTGCGCCCCGGCTCCTTGGCCTGCTCGAAGTCGTACTCGAACGGCGACGTCTGAATGCTGAGCAGCTTCACCTTG
>JBDGXT010000202.1:0-3662 GCA_039584455.1 Gemmatimonadota bacterium | reverse complement strand
GACGCATCCTCCATCGTAGAGGCCTCAAAGATCCGGCCCGTACCGGCAGCCTTGATACCTCGCTGAGGGGAATGCTCACCGCTTCACGCTGAGCACCCCCAGTATCTGACCCAAACCCTATGAGGGTGTCGCCGGACACCACGGGCTCGGAGAGCTCCACCTGCGATCCGTCAGTGAGCGTCACGCGCACCTTGTCTGGCTGTTCGTCGGCAAGCACTTGCTGCGGGCTGACTTCCTGCGTCTGCCACGACGAACACGCCAACAGGTAGGTCGGCAGCAGGATGCAGGCGATGAGGCGTCAGAGAGGATACCGGCCGGGGGGGCTACCAACAACGTCGCTGTTCTCCGACACGCAGACTCTCCTATGCAACTGTTCTCGCGGTCGCTGCGTCTAAGAGGTGTGGCATCGGGACGACCGTCCCGTGCCCCGGGGTGCACCATGAAACGCACCGCGCGCGGCGTCGTCTGCGCGATCCTGGTGGTCCACTTATTGGTCTTCGTCGCTTCGCTGCGAGCCCAGGCCCGGGACAGTGCATCCCCTTCCGGCTCCCCGCCACCGCCGCGCAGCGTCATCGCCGTGCACCTCACGGGTGAGATCCGGCTCGACGGCAAGCTCGACGAGCCCGCGTGGCGCACCGCACAGCCGGCCACCGATCTGTACCAGTGGGAGCCGCACGAGGGCCAGCTCGCCACCCAACGCACCGAGGTGCGGTTCCTGTTCGACGCCGGCGCCATCTACATCGGCGCCAGGATGCACGACGAACTCGGCGCCGCCGGCGTGCAGTCGCGCCTGGTGCGGCGCGACCAGTCCGAGGACTCGGACGAGCTGCAGATCGTGTTCGACACGTTCCACGACCACGTGGGCCGGACCGTCTTCAGCATCAACCCATCGAGCGTGAAGGGCGACGCATACGGCCCCGGCGGGCACGCCGACGAGTCGTGGGATCCGGTGTGGGACGTCGAGACGCGGGTCGACTCGCTCGGGTGGGTAGCGGAGATGCGGATCCCCCTGTCACAGCTGCGATTCCCGCGCGACTCCGTGCAGACTTGGGGCCTGCAGATCATCCGCGTCGTGAACCGGCTCAACGAGGAATCGGGCTGGGCGTTCTGGCGGCTCAACGAGTCAGGCGGCCCCACGCGCTACGGCCACCTCGACAGCCTGCGGATCAGTCGCTCACCCGCTCGCGCCGAGTTCCTGCCCTACGCCGTGGGCCGCTCTGTCAACTCCAGTGCGCCAGCCTCCGACGACCCGTTCTACGACGCGCACGAGCTCGACTACCGGATGGGAGTCGATCTCAAATACCTGCTGACCTCCAACCTCACGCTGTCGGCGACCATCAACCCCGACTTCGGGCAAGTGGAGGTGGACCCGGCCGTCGTGAACCTCACTGCGTTCGAGACATTCTACCCCGAGAAGCGGCCCTTCTTCGTGGAGGGCGAGGGGTTCCTCTCCTACGGGAGCCTGTGGTGCTACTTCTGCAGCAACACGTCGAATATCGACGTGTACTACTCGCGCCGCATCGGACGCGTCCCGCAGGGGGCCGACAACGCGCACGACGCCGGCGAGTTCGCGCGCATCCCCGAGAACACGACCATCCTCGGCGCGGCCAAGATCACCGGACGGACGGCGAGCGGCTGGTCCATTGGCCTGTTGGACGCCGTGACCGCGCGCGAGGGCGCTACCGTGATGGACTCAGCAGGCCAGGAATTCGGCGTCGAGGTAGAGCCGCTCACCAACTACTTCGTGGGTCGGGTTCGGCGCGATCTGAAGGGCGGCAATCTCGTAGTCGGTGGCGTGCTCACGTCGATTGTGCGCGATCTGCGGGATCCCGCACTCGCCGAGCAGCTCAACCGGCACGCCGAGAGCGCCGGTCTCGACCTGGAGTGGTGGTGGAAGGACCGCACGTACCGGCTTGCGTCGGAGTTTGCCGTCTCGCAGATCTCGGGCACGCCCGACGCCCTGCTGCTCGCGCAGCACTCCAGCGCCCGCTACTTCCAGCGGCCTGACCGCAAGCACGGCAGCAACGGGCTCTTCACCGACGCCTACGACTCCACCCTCACATCCATGCGCGGCTTCGCCGGCTACACCCGGCTCTCCAAAGAGTCGGGCAACTGGCTGTGGGAGGCGCAGCTCAGTGTGCGCCACCCGGGGTTCGAGACCAACGACCTGGCGTTCCTGTCGCGGGTCGACTGGATCTGGATGAGCGCCAATGTCCTGCGGCAGTTCACCACGCCGACCCGCTGGTACCGCCGCATGGCGCTCATGGTCGGCGGGCAGCAGCAGTACAACTTCGACGGCGATCTCACCGACCGGCAGGTACAGGCCTACTTCTCGATCCAGCCGCTCAACTACTGGAACATCAGCACGTTCTACATCCACCGTCCCGATCTCTTCGCGGACCGCCTCACCCGCGGCGGGCCCGTCATCAAGCGGCCGGCCATTCACTTCTGGCACCTCGGGATCTCGACGGACTCGCGCAAGAAGCTCGCGCTGGGTAGCTACCCCGAGATCGGCTGCAACACGGACGGCGCCTGCGACTACAGGCTCAACCTGGACATCACGTGGCGGCCCGCGTCCAACATCTCGCTGTCGGTCGGCCCGGCCCTCAGCCACGCCGAGCACACTACGCAGTACGTGACCGCGGAGGAGGACCCCACGGCGACCGCGTTCTACGGCACCCGCTACGTGTTCTCGGACCTCGAGCAGAACTCCCTCTCGATGAACACGCGGCTGAACGTGACCTTCACCCCGAATCTCACGCTGGAGGTGTTCCTCCAGCCGCTCATTTCCAGCAACCAGTTCACGAACTTCAAGGAGTACGACCAGCCGCGCGAGCTCGCCAGGAGCGTGTACGGGCGGGACGTCGGCACCATCACGACGGACGGCGCGACATACACGGTGGACCCCGACGGGCCGGCGGGGCCGGCCGAGCCGTTCACGTTCGACAACCCCAACTTCAATCTCCGCTCCCTCCGCGGCAACGCGATACTGCGGTGGGAGTTCCGCCCGGGCTCCACGGTGTACCTGGTGTGGACCCAGATCCGGGCCGACGAAGCCCCCGTGGGAAATTTCGACTTCGGCCGCGACGTGCGCGCGCTGTTCGACGCGCCGGTCGAGAACATCTTCATGCTGAAGATCAACTACTGGATCGGGCTGTAGGGGGTCGGCCTGCGAGCCGAAAGCCAACAGCACCCGAGAGCGATGGCGGCACGTCGGGTGTGGTCACACCTCTCGCACGGACTCCCGAGTTGCCCCGCCTGGGATCGAACCAGGACTCTTCTGATCCAGAGCGGCCCCGCTACGGGCCTCAAACACGGCAACTTGTCACCCTAAACGCGAGTTCGTGTCGTCCGTTGCCGGTTCCGCAACACCTACATCGCGCATGAGAAGAAGGAACTCACGAGTGTGGAGGAGACCCAATCCGCGTTGCAGAACTGGGTCCAAACTCTCGCGGCGCTGTGCCAAGCCGGGCGGTCGTGAGGTACGAGGCGTGCCCGATCACCGTTTGCGGGCACGCGCCGTCGTGGTGTGTGCCTGCGCTCGCCCAGGGAACGTGCTAGCCCAACGGGTGCCTCAGCGCCCCTCTCGCTAGAGCCGGCTGCAGATTGATCGCGACGGTCCGTCTGTCCGCCTCCGGGACACATGAAGCGTCAGCCGTCCC
>JBDGXT010000201.1:0-5143 GCA_039584455.1 Gemmatimonadota bacterium | reverse complement strand
ACCCCGTTCCGGGATGGGCTACAGAGCTCTTTCGGTGGCAAGGTGAGGCTGCCGGACTTTCTCCCCGCCATGCAGGCCTCCGCCGAAGCTGGCATCAGGCACTTCGAGTTCGGCGGCGGTGCTCGCTACCAGGCACCGTACTTCTACCTCGGAGAGAACCCCTTCGAGGATATGAGGAAGATGCGAGAGGCGGTGGGGCCCGAAGTTGATCTCCAGATCCTCACCAGGTCCGTCTCCGGCGTGACCCTCACCACGCAGTCGATCGACGGCCTGCAACTGCAGGCGAAGCTGATGAAGGAGAGCGGCACCACGTGGGACCGCAACTTCGATTACATGAACGACGTCCGCAACCTGGTGAACACCGGCAGGCCAATTGTAGACGCAGGGATGCACCACCAGGTCACCATTGCGCTCATGGGGCTGCCGTTCCATTCGGACAAGGTCCACACGCCCGACTTCTATTTCCGCATCGGGAAGCAGCTTCTGGAAAGTGACATCCAGATCGACAGCATTTGCCTGAAGGACGCGAGCGGAACCACGGACCCCAGCACAATCTACGAGACGGCAGTGGCGCTCAGGAAGATCATGCCTCCGGAAATGCCTTTGTGGATGCACACCCACGACACCGCCAGCACCGCCGTGGCCTGCTACATGGCGGCCATCGCCGGTGGGGCGGACGGGGTGGATCTCTCGGTTAGACCACTGGCCAGCGGCACCGTTCAGCCCGACGCACGCTCGTTGGCCCACGCCCTCAAGGGCACGGGGTACAGCCTCGATCTCGACGTGTCGAAGCTGCCGGAGATCGAGAAGATGCTGAACGAGTCACTTGCGGATTACAACTTCAACCCCACAACCACGACGCCGGATGCCCGGGTGCTCGGCTTCCCCATGCCTGGCGGCGCCATCGGCCCGAACGTCCACATGATGGCGAAGGCTGGCATACTCGATCGGTACAGCGAGGTCTTGGCGGAGTTCCCGGTCGTCGTCGAGGCAGGTGGTGCCTGGACGAGCGTCACGCCAGGAAGCCAGCAGTACTGGTTGCAGGCGTTCGACAATGTGCTCTACGGGCGCTGGAAGAAGATCGACCCCGGCTATGGCAAGGCCGTTCTTGGGTACTTCGGGAAGACGCCGCTGCCACCGGACCCGGAGGTGGTGAAGATCGCCACCGAGCAGCTCGAGCTCGAGGTGTTCGAGGGAGATCCACTCGAGGCTGCCCCAAAGAACGTCGAGCCAGTCAGAAGAGAACTCGAGGCACGAGACCTTCCTGCTACCGACGAAAACGTCTTCCTCGTGCTTGCGGCCATGGTGCCGGGCAAGAAGATGGAGGTCAATGAGGGGATCCGACTGCTCACCGGGAATCCCAAGGTCGACATTCCCCTGAAGAAGCCCGAGGCTCCCGCGAGGGCCCCGCAGCCACTCGAGCCCCCGACCCGAACGGCGGCACTCACCGGTCCCGTCACGAGCCGCTGCACCGTGGAGGAAAACGGTAACAAGCGGACGTTCGTGATCACACTCGAGCCGGCCACTGGCGGCGACGAAGCTCCCACCACAGCTGGGTCGGTGCCCACACCGCCCGCGGCAGCGGCGCCCGCCCCGCCTGCACAGGGCACGCAGGTGTACTCCACGTTCACGGGCGCAGTGGACGTGGTGGACATCAAGGTCAAGGTGGGTGACACCGTCACGAAGGGGAGTGTGCTCGCGCAGGTCGAGGCCATGAAGGCCACGCACGATATCAAGTCTCCACGCGACGGCACGGTAGCCGCAATCCACATCCAGATCGGCGACGAGATCGACTCCTCAGAGCCGATCATGACGATCACCTGAGGTCGGTCAGCGGTGGATACCGTCAGCCAACTGCTGCAGCAGTCAGGGTTCGCAAATCTGACCGTTGGGAACATAGCGATGTTCGTAGTGGCCGGCGTGCTCATCTACCTGGCCATCACGAAGGGGTACGAGCCGCTGCTGCTAATCCCGATAGGGTTCGGCGCCATTCTCGCCAACCTTCCCCTGGCCAACATGGCCTCGTACGGGGAAGGGATCATCGCGCTGATCTATCGCACCGGGATCCGCACGGAACTGCTTCCACCCTTGATCTTCCTGGGGGTGGGCGTACTCACCGACTTCCGCCCGTTGCTGGGACGTCCCTTGACGTTCCTCCTCGGCGCTGCGGCGCAGCTCGGCATCTTCGTGGCTGCCCTGGCCGCCGCGTACCTGCTTGGGTTCAACTGGCAGGAGGCTGCCTCGATTGGGATCATCGGCGGTGCGGACGGACCCACCTCGATCTTCCTCGCGTCTCAGCTGGCACCGCACCTGCTGGGACCAATTGCCGTGGCGGCGTACAGCTACATGTCGCTCGTGCCGATCATCCAGCCTCCCATCATGCGCCTCCTCACGACGAAGGAGGAGCGGGCCATCGACATGCCGCAGGCGATACCGGTGTCGCGTACGGCCGTGATCCTGTTTCCCATCGTGACCGGCGTGGTCGCGTCCCTCGCGGTGCCGTCCAGCGCGCCGCTGATCGGGATGCTCATGTTCGGGAACCTGCTGAGAGAGTCTGGTGTCACGGAACGGCTGCGTAAGACGGCGGGCGGGGCGTTGATCGACATCGTTACCATCTTCCTCGGGATTGCCGTCGGGGCCACCATGCAGGCGGAGCATTTCCTGACCTATCGCACCATCCTGATACTGTTGCTGGGTGCCGTGGCGTTCTCCTTCAGCACTGCCGGCGGCATCGTGTTCGCCAAGGGTCTCAACCTGGTCCTGCGCCACAAGATCAATCCCTGCATCGGCGCAGCCGGCGTCTCGGCGGTACCCATGGCCGCTCGCGTGGTTCAGAACTTCGTGGCGGAGTCTACCGACGGTCGGGTGAACCCCCTCATGCCCGCCATGGGACCCAACGTGGCCGGGGTCATCGGCTCTGCGGTGGCGGCGGGGGTCTTCCTAACGCTGCTAGGCTAGACAGTCCCCCTCCATAACCGGATCGTGTCGGGCTCTATGAAGGCCCGTTCAGGAGCGCTTGTGCCAAACCTGAAGGCGATTGAAGTATCCTGTCCCGTTGCATGAGGATCGTCTCCGATTCCGGCTCAACTGGTGGATTCCGTACGGACATGGACGGGTATGTGAGGGCCCGCGCCATCGCGCTGCGCGCGACGGGGTGGGCTGAGGCTACGCGTCGTCATACAAAGGGAGAGAAGCCGTGCCCACCGGCAAACTGAAACGATCGGGCAAGAAGGCCAGGCGCCGAGTGAACAAGGCCGCGAAGTCGCTGAAGAAAGCCACGCGGAAGGGGATCAAGAAGGCCAAGCGGGCTGCCAAGAAGACCACGCAGAAGGGGATCAAACAGGCCAAGCGGGCAGTCAAGCAGGCCACGCGCCAGGCGAGGAAGGCGGCCAAGACCGCCAAGCGCAAGCGGGCGCTCCGCGAGCCGGCGAAGCCCGGCGTCCCCACCGGAGCCGTACTCCTCCTCGATCCCATCGAGGAACAGCAGGCCCGGGTCCTGGAGAACTACAAGCACAAGCCGAACGCGCTCGAGAAGTACATCTTCATGATCGCCCTGCAGGACCGCAACGAGACGCTGTTCTACCGCACGGTCATCGACAACATCTACGAGATGATGCCCATCATCTACACGCCCACCGTGGGTGAGGCGTGCGCCAAGTTCGGGCACATCTTCCGACAGCCGCGCGGCCTGTACGTCTCGACCAAGCACAAGGGTCGGATCGCGAAGGTGCTGCGCAACTGGCCGGAGAAAGACGTTGGGGTCATCGTCGTGACCGACGGCGAGCGCATTCTCGGGCTGGGCGACCTGGGCGCGCAGGGCATGGGCATCCCCATCGGTAAGCTCTCGCTGTACACCGCGTGCGCCGGCGTGCACCCGCGCCACGCCCTGCCCGTGACGCTCGACGTGGGCACCAACAACGAGGAGCTGCTCGAGGATCCGCTCTACATCGGCATGCGCCAGAAGCGGCTGCGCGGCGCCGAATACGACGAGTTCATCGAGGAGTTCATCACCAATTCGAGGACTTCGCCACCCTGAATGCCTTCCGGCTCCTCAAGACGTACCGCGACCGCATCTGCACCTTCAACGACGACATTCAGGGCACGGCCGCCGTGACCTTGGCCGGACTGCTGGGTGCCGGTCGCATCACCGGGCAAGACATCACGAAGCAGAAACTGCTGTTCCTCGGCGCCGGAGAGGCAGGCATCGGAATCGCGGACCTGTGCGCCTCCGCAATGGTGCGCGAGGGGATGTCGCGCGAGGAGGCCAAGAGCCGGATGTGGTTCGTGGACTCGAAGGGGCTCGTCGTGAAGTCGCGCAAGGACCTGGCGGAGCACAAACTCCCATACGCGCGCGAGCACGAGTTCCTGCGCGATCTGTCGGCGGCCATCGAGGCGGCGCAGCCGACGGCGATCATCGGGGTCTCGGGCCGGCCGCAGGCCTTCACCGAGGCCATGGTGCGGCGCATGGCCGAGATCAACGAGCGGCCCATCGTGTTTGCCCTTTCGAATCCCACGTCCAAGGCGGAATGCACCGCGGAGCAGGCCTACGAGTGGACCGACGGCCGTGGGATCTTCGCGAGTGGTAGTCCGTTCGAGCCGGTGACGTACCGGGGCAAGCGCCACGTGCCCACGCAGGGAAACAACGCGTACATCTTCCCGGGGCTGGGGCTGGGGGCGGTCATCTCGCGCACGAAGCACGTGACCGACGAGATGTTCTACATGGCCGCCAAGGCTGCAGCCGACATGACGACGGAGGAGGAGTTGGCGCAGGGCGCCATCCTGCCGCCGCTCACCGCGATCCGCGAGGTGTCAGCAAACATCGCCGCGGCGGTCGCGGAGTATGCGTGGGACGAAGGATTGGCCCGACGGCGGCGGCCCAGGGACATCATGGCCCTGGTGCGGTCCCAGATGTACGAGCCGCGCTACGAGACCTACGTATGACCCTGCACGGCACGCCGCGGCGGGTGCTCCTCATGGCGCTCGCCGCGGCGTGTTTCTTATCGGTCGCGCCACTGCCGGCGCAGGATATCCGGCAGCAGGTCGATGCCCTGTTCGCCGAGTGGGACGTGCCCGGCTCGCCGGGCTGCGCGCTCGGGGTGGTATCGAACGGCGCCCTGACCCACGCCCGCGGCTATGGAGTCGC
>JBDGXT010000021.1:0-18343 GCA_039584455.1 Gemmatimonadota bacterium | reverse complement strand
GATGATGGCAGCGCTCATGCTCGAGCCGATCGCGTCGGTGGACCTCCAAGAGCACGTGATCGCGAGTGTGCTCCGCAAGCTGGCGCAGTCGGGTGACGTGAGTCATGAGGAAGCGTTGGGCGGCCAAGCGATCCGCGAGAACGCCGCGGAGTACACCAAGCTGATCCGGGCCTGGGAGGAGGCGCGCGGAGGCGACCCGGCCGCGGCCGCCGAATACCTCGCCCGGGCCCGTGCGGTGCTCGGGAATTTGCAGGCTGTTCGCGAAAACTATCGCATGATCGACGACGACTTCCAGCTGCCGGTACTCGTCGACCGATACCTCGAGCGCTCCGATGTTCCTGCTTCGAGGAAGCGCCGCTTCCTCAGCCAGACGGGCCCGAACGGCCTGCCGCGGCTGGACGCTCTCGTCCGGAACCTCGCCCTCGTGGCAGAGCTCGCGCGTCCTTACGCTGAGGAGCCGACGGCCACCCACCTGGTGGGTTTCCTGTACCGCGATGACGATGGCTGGCTCCCCGGCAGCTGGCGCGATAGTCGCGCGGGCTACGGCAATGGCCGCTTCGCGATGGATGTGAACGTGGTGTGGGTTCCGACGGCGCTAGAGGCTTCTGAGAGGATCCTGCAAGGGGTGCACGCCCTCGGTCTCTCCGCAGAGGAAGCGCTGTCGCGCGTGCCGATCGATGCCTCGGCACTCGAGGCGCATCTTCGCGATCCGGAGACGCTCCGCGCAGCGATCGCCACGTGGCGCGGAGCCCGCCGGCACTTCGAGGTGCGCCTCGACCCGGACACCATTCGCAGGCGAGTGGATGAGTCGCTCGCAGGGCTGTCGGGCCCGGATGCTGACTACTGGCGGCGACGCTTCCACGATGACAGCGCCGCCGCGCACCCCCTGGCGTTCCTGGCGCTTTCCCTCGACAGCGTCGGCCGGCCGATTCCCGCCGCCAATACCGACCCGGCGACCGACCTCTTCCTCGAGGAGTACACCCAGGAGATCCTGCGTGGGGCAGCCGATCCGGCGGCGGTGCTGCAAATGCTCGACGTGTTCGTGCGCCCGTATCCGGTCGGCCTGTTCGTGGAGGGTCTGGGGCCACTCGTCGTGAACGACGCGTACGCGAGCCCCACGGTGCAGCAACGTTTTCGCGACGACCCCTACCAATCGCCGCGTGTGGTCTGGGGCCGTGAGGTGAATCTGCTGTTCCTGGGCCTCGCCCAGCAGATCGCGGCTGCGCACGACCCGTCCGGCCGATTGCGAAGCGAGAGTGAGGCGGTGCGGTCGTACGTGGAGGCGCTGCGCCATACGCTCGAGACCACGCGACAGGCGGTCGAGACCTCGGGCCTGCGACACAACGAGCTGTGGAGCTACCGCATCGATGGCGGCACACTCCGCCCGGTCCGCTACGGTGAGAGCTCCGACATCCAGCTCTGGAACGTGACCGACCTCGCCGTTCGCTTCCTGCTCGACCGGTTGCCGCCGCGGTGAAAGACGGGTGGTGTTGCCGGTGTTTGTTATTACCGAGCCGTCGACCTCGGAAAGTTCGGCGGACACGGTGTCGACGACACCGCGTCAGGTCGAGCCCCCGCAGGGACCACGCGCGAGCCGTCGGGGGCGAACACGACCATCGTCGCGTCGTCCACATGTCCGCGCGAGACAACATGGGTTGGCTCTCGGCACCCCCGGATCCCAAATGCTAGAATTGAACTACTAGTGTGTCCAACGGTGAGGTGTGTGTTAACTGGATTTGGGTCCTGTACGCCTCTGCTACTCTGCCTACCGACCAACCGGAGACTAATCCATCCCGATTGGGAACAACTGAAACGGGTCTGGAGGGAGATACGATTTCCGTTTCGTTCAAGTGCCCGGCGAAGGCTTTCAGTACCACCAGAAGGCTATTGCTCCGCCGACTGTACTCCGTTTCCACCAGTATCGCCTCTGTCGAGGCGAGGTAGGGTGCCTCAACCTCCCCCAGCTCTACTTCGATTGCCCCAGCGGCGATCCCTGACCCGGGAAGTACCGCCGAGGATACTGGCCTTCCATCGATCAGCATTCGCCTGATTGTGGGACCGGTGCCGCGCACTAGAACGTGCGCACGGCTTCCGCCCACCATCAGTCCATACTCAATCTGCTCGATACTCTCAGGTACGAACGGCTCGATGGTGATATTCCACTCGTTCTCCCGGACGCCAAACAGTCTGTACAGCGCATACTGGTACCAGGCAGCTGCCCATGTGAATTGGGGTTTATCCACCTGTCCGTAAGCCTCGCGGTCCTCTGAGTTGGCATTGCGAAATTCGTACATTGCCGGCTGGCCGTTCGGGCTCTTCATCACACCTTCGAGAGTCATGACGTTCTTGATGAATTCAAGCGCCTCTGTGTCCATCCCCGCGGCAATGAGGGCCAGAGCGTACCAGGCGTTGCCGTGCGGCCATACCCCTCCATTGAAGTAGTAGTACTTATCACCCGCTTCCCCGCCCGAGAACTCGTATTCCTCAATGCGTTCATGAAAGTCCGCGGGATAGGCATTATAGAGACCGATCTGTGCATCGACCATGTACCGTCCGGCAGTCTCGGTGAGGCGGGCGATTCTAGCGTTGTCCAGAAGTCCATAGTGTGCAGCCAGCAATGACCCACTATAGAGGTGTCGGTCGATCTTGTTGCCGGGATTCACGTTCATGAGGTATCCCAGCTCTTCATCCCAGAGTCGCTCTGCCAGACTGACCCGCAGCTCTGCCGCAACATCTTCGTATTGCTTCAGATCCGTTGCCGTGCTCTGCTCCAGCACGAGCGAAGTGAACGCGAATTCCCTGAGGGCACGAATCGCCAGGATGGTCATGTAGGCACGAGGGCCATACACATGCCCGATATCCCACCAGTCGGGCCGTTCGGCCCACAACAGACCATCGGCATGTTTGTTGGACATCACCAGCGCAAGGCTCTTTTCCATGTATGGATACAAAGTCCTCACGGTGGCAGTGTCACCGGAGTGGCGCAAGTAGCTGCTGGCCACAATGATGAACCAGAAGTGATTCCAGTTGTCCGAGTTAGCCCATTCAGTCTGATAACGGTCATCCTTCCAGTAGTAGGCGTGGGGAATGACGTGTTCATCGGAGGCGCGCGTGGTGATGTACTCCAGATCTTGTTTGACCCTGGGCACGTCGAAACTCACCGTAGCCAAATCCGTCAACAGGACATCATGCGTGAAATAGAAGTTGTACTCGGCAGGCGCCGGCATGGGAACAAAGGAACCATCGATGTAATGCATGTTTGCCGCGAGAATTGCCTGTGCCCAGCTGACGCTGTGATCAAGTGCCCAAACTGAAGTACGAAGATTGCTCTTCGCGTAGGCTGCTCCCAGTATAGACTTGCGATAGTTCGATATCTCATCGCGGAAGGCTGACCGAAGAGCTTGTGTCATAGACGTTGCTTCGCCGGGCCGGGTCGATCCGATCAGTTGTTCTACCACCAGTTCTTTGCCCGGCTCGATCACTTTGTGGTATTGGTAGGCCGCAGCGGGTTTGTCGGGCTCGCCCCGTCGGATGATCTCTCCCGGCAATAGCGCGTCGTACGTTGCCCACCATTCAGGTACAGAGCCTGCCTCCCCCAGCGTTCGCGACCTTGTACTGAAACTGGATGGAATAGCTCCCACGTTGGTGACGAACAGCTGGTTCGGTCCTGTGTCTGGGGCTTCATAATTGATGTAAATAGTCTCCCCGGCTTCCTGATGTTCTGTCCAGGCGCTCTCTCTGATGGCGTAGGTATGGCTCGTGCGCTGGGTTCCTTCCAGGTGGGTGTAGAGTTCGATGGGCAGCGGTTGGTCGCCCAGGTTCTTGACGACGATCTTCAGCCTGAAGGCCGGAAATGTCTCCATGAAATCGTAGCTGACAGTGACGGTCTTTGTCTCGTCCTCCCGGATGTAGGCGACCGAATAGGGTGTCAACTCATACTGCCACGGTTCGAGACCCATCCACTCCTTCGCCGCATCGCCTGACTTGAGTCCCAGAAAGAGGGATGGATACTCACCACGTTTCCAATAATCACGGGTAAGATCCACACTGTTGGCAACGGGATAATAAAAGCTGATCCGATTAAGCAGGGGTGACCCATTCATCAACTCCAAACCGACGTACTTGCTGCCGATTTCTACCTCATCATACTTGCCTTCGTGGGTGACCTTGAGTCGATCATGCAGTGAGTCTACCCCCACTTGAGTTCTGCACCCGAGGTGGGTCAGCAACACGAGCCCGGTCACGGTTGACAATGCTGCACGGGCTACTGATCTCATGACATTGGACCCCCGTTGAGTAGAAGCGCCCGCGATTCGCGAAATGCCCGGTGAACGTCTCGGTGTCCTTGAAGCTTTGCGCCTTCCCGCGGCTACTGGATGCAGCATGCGGTGCCGCGAGAGAGGACGCAAGTCGTGAAGGGAGGAGCACGGAGCGGGATGGGCGCGGGGGTTCCATCGGCGACGGAGATGACCGGGACCGAGGCGAACCGTGTCGGAGAGCGACTTCGCAGTGAGCGGAGAACCTCAACCGAGCAACTGGACACCACCACAGCCCCGGGCGATACTTTGCGCGGGGGACCTCAGAATGCCTACTGTGAAAGGTTGGTCCGAAGGGGGCCGGCCGATCGGCGCCGTTATGAGATCAGCGGCCGCCGCCGCAGCCTTGATAATGCTGGGCTGCGGGCCGGGCCCGCCGCCAGTCGCCGTTCCGGCCGGCGCGAAGCCCATCGAGCTGCGCCTGGACCACCTGCGTCACCTCGGCTTCGACGTGACCGTGGCCGGACGACCCGCGCGCGGACTACCGCCCGATCGGCTCTCCCGCTCGCGACGGGTTCGAGGGGCTGGCAGCCGTGGACGACGCGGCACGCGCTGCCGTCGTCTACCTGCGGCACTTCGAGCGGACTGCCGACCCGCGCTCCAAGCAGGAGGCCCTGGGTCTCCTGACGTTCGTGACGGCGATGGAGCAAGGGGACGGCGAGTTCCTCAACTTCATCCACGCAGACGGGACGCCGAACCGCGCGGCCCCGACCAGCCGGAAGTCCTTCTCCTACTGGGCGGCACGCGCGCTGTGGGCCATGGGAGAGGCCATGCGGGCCTTGGGTCCTGAGGACCCGGCTGTCGAGGCTCTGCGACCAACGCTGGAGCGTGTGCTGTCCAGGCTTGCGCGCGATGTCGAGCGGGGACGCCTGGTCGGTGGATCGGCCACCGCCACCGCCGAGGCACTGCTCGGGCTGCTCTCTGTGCAACAGGTCGAACCGACACCAGAGCGCGCCGATCTCGCCGGCCGCACTGCCGACCTGCTCGTACCACTGGCACAGGGAGATGCCGACACCCCTCCCTGGGGAGCGCGCGTCGACCCCGCAGAGGGCGTGTGGCACGCCTGGGGCGCGCGCTCCGCGCAGGCACTGGCCCTGGCGGGACGCGTGCTCGCCCGACCCGATCTCGTCGCCGCCGCGCAGCGCGAGGCCGACCAACTCTGGGTGCGGTTCCTGCTCGCGGGCGAGGTCCCGGCGACGGTGTCCGCGGACGGAAGCACGAATGCCTTCCCGCAGATCGCCTACGGCGTCTCCCCCGTGGTCGAGGGCTACCTCGCCCTCGCCGAGGCCACCGAGGAACCCCGCTACGACGTCCTGGCCGGCCTCGTGGCCGCTTGGCTGCTGGGAGCCAACCGGCCCGGGATCACGATGTACGACAGCGCTACAGGCCGGACCTTCGATGGCCTGTCAGGACCTTCAGCCGATCAGGTGAACCGTAACTCCGGCGCGGAGTCGACCATCGAGGCACTGCTCGCTCTCGGTGCGGTGGCCACTCATCCGGAGGCCGCCGTCTACCTCGGCTACCGTCCCGCCGGGCCGATCGTCCCATCACCAGCAGACCCACCGGGGGATCGGGAGTTCGTCGGACCGGACGGCGGACGCGTGACGGTGTCGCGGCGGGGAGCGGGGTTCGCCATTGAGGAGCGGGCCGGCGAGAGCCCGATCGAGTTGACGTACTGGCCGGCGGCGAACCCCTTCGAAGTCGATCTCGCGCGGCGACTCGCCGCGGCATGGAACGCCGCGCACCCAGACGTGCAGGTACGCGTCCAGCCGATCCCCGCCGGCCGCTCCTCCGAAGAAGTCCTGCTGGCGGCGGTCGTCGGAAACGCGACCCCGGACGTCTGCTCCAATGTGTCCTCGGCGCTCCTGGGGCGCCTCGTGAGGGCGGGCGCCGTCGTTCGCCTCGACCAACTGGCCGCCACCGCCGCTCGCTTCGGCGAGCGCGCCAGCGAGCCGATGCTCGCGCCCCTCAGGCTTCCCGACGGCGGGATTTACGCCGTGCCGTGGAAGACCAACCCGATGATGCTGATGTACAACGTCGGGCAGCTTGCCGCGGCAGGGGTGACACCGCCCGGCACACACAGCGAGCTGCTCGACGCACTCCGCCGGCTGGCGCACGACACCGACGGCGACGGACGCCTGGATCGCTGGGGATTCTGGGCGCGGCTCAAGACCACTTGGTTCGAGCGTTTCTACGACTTCTACCCGCTGTACCTCGCCGCTTCGGATGGGCGCACGCTGGTGTCGCGAGGCGAAGTGGTGTTCGAGAACGAGGCCGCCGTTGCGGCCATCGAGGTACTGCGCCAGGCCTTCGCCGAGGAACTCCTGCCGCGCTCCAATTTCGAGGGACGCGACCCGTTCATGGATGGGACGGTGGCCATGAAGGTGGTCGGTCCCTGGTTCGTGAAGGAACTGGAGGAGCTGAAGGTGCCGGGGCTGCGGTACGACGTGAGTCCAATCCCCGTGCCGGATGGCGCTGACCCGGATGCGGCCTACGCCTTCGCCGATCTCAAGAACATCGCGGTCTTCTCGACGACACGGCATCCCGTGGCCGCCGCCCGGTTCGTGGCCTTCTTGACGTCTCCTGAAGCCGACCGGCTGATGATCGAGGAGGCCGCCCAGCTCCCGTACCGCCGTGGGCTGGCGTCGGACGGGCGCTTCGCCGACGCGCTCACGCGCTGGCCGACCCTCCAGACCTACGCGACGCGTGCGGACCGGGGCCGGGACATCGACCTCGATCCCGACATCGTGGAAGTGTTCGACATCCTGTCGGAGGCCTACGAGGCCGCGGCCATCTACGGTACCGTGCCACCGGCACGGGCGGTGCGGGAGGCAGCGGGAGAGGCCCGGGCGGTGCTACGTGCGCGCTGAGGCCCGCTCCGGCTTGTTCATGTCGGCGCCGTACACGGCGTTCCTGCTGCTCTTCGCACTCTACCCGATCGGCTTCTCCGTCGTTCTCGTGCTACTCAAGTGGGACCTCGTCACCCCCCCGAGCTTCGCGGGCCTCGATAACGTCCAGCACCTAGTCGGCGATGCTCGCTTCTGGCAGGCCGTTGTCAACACCCTCGTGTTTCTGGCGGTCCACCTGCCGCTCCAGATCATCGTCGCGCTGACTCTCGCCTGGGCCCTCGACCGGCCGCTACTCTTCCGCTCGTTCTGGCGGGCCGCCTTCTTCCTCCCCGTGGTCGTCTCCGGTGCGGCAGTGACCATCCTGTGGAGCGCCCTCTACGCGACCGACGTGGGGCTCATCAACGGGCTGCTCGCTCGGCTCGATCTCGGCCCGGTCCCGTGGCTGACCGATCCCGCCATCGCCATGCCGGCGATCGCCGTCATGGCCACCTGGAAGAACGTGGGGTTCTACGTCGTCATCTACCTCGCGGGCCTGCAGAACGTCCCACGAAGCTGCCACGAGGCAATCGAGCTGGAGGGCGCGACGGCCTGGCAGAGCTTCCGGCACGTCACGCTTCCGCTCCTCAAGCCCCAGACCTTGCTGGTCGTGACGCTGTCCACGATCAACGGCTTCCAGCTCTTCATCGAGCCGTACATCTTGACCGGCGGAGGCCCGCTGCGGCGGACGCTGTCGATCGTGCTCTACATGTACCGGAACGCCTTTTCATACCAGAAGATGGGCTACGCGGCCACGCTCGGCCTGGCCCTGGCGCTACTCATCGCGGCCGTTCTCGTGGTCCAGCGCCGGGTCCTCGGAAGCGCGGAGGAGGCATGAGGCGCGCGGTCTTCTACGTCGTGCTGGGCTTGGCGGCAGTCGCATTCCTCTACCCCTTCCTGTGGATGGCAGCCACCACCTTCAAGTCGCCCGCCGAGGTGGGAGGGCTCTCGCTGCTGCCCGACCAGCTGACTCTCGAGAATTACCGCCTGATGTGGGCCCGCGCTCCGTTCGGACGCGCGCTATTCAACAGCCTGCTCGTGGCGACGACCATCACGCTCTCGGTGCTCGTGTTCGGGTCGGCCGCGGCCTACGCCCTGGCGCGACTCGACTTTCCCGGGCGCCATATCCTCAACACCGTCACGGTCGCGGTCCTGCTCGTGCCCGCGCAGCTCACGCTGATCCCGATGTACACGCTGATCGTGCAGCTTGGCTGGGTCGACAGCTACGCGGCGCTGATCGCGCCCTATGCCTTCAACGCGACGGCGATCCTGATCCTGCGGCAGTTCTTTCTGCAAGTGCCCCGCTCGCTCATGGACGCGGCGCGACTGGACGGGATGGGCGAGCTGCGCATCCTGGTCACCGTCTTCTGGCCGCTGGCAAAGGCGCCGCTGGCGATGGTCGGCATCCTCACCTTCATGGGCGCGTGGAACGAGGTGCTGTGGCCGCTGCTCGTCGTGCGGGACGAGCAGCTCATGACACTGCCGCAGCTCCTGACCGTCTTCTCCCTTGGTGGCGGTGCCGGCCCCCGCGCGCTCGCCACGAAGCTCGCCGCAGCGATGGTACTCGTGGTACCCGTCGTGGTGGCCTACACGTTCCTCCAGCGCTTCTTCATCGAGAGCCTGGCCAGCACCGGGATCAAGGGGTAGAGCATGGCCAACGTCTCCTTCGAGCACGTGCGGAAGGACTTCGGGACCGCCACGGTCGTTCAGGACTTCGACCTCGAAGTGGCGGACGGTGAGCTGGTGGTGCTGGTGGGGGGATCCGGATGCGGCAAATCGACGATCCTGCGGATGCTCGCGGGACTCGAACGCGTCACGAGCGGGACGGTCCGCATCGGCGAGCGGGAGGTCACGCACCTGCCGCCACGGGAGCGTGACGTGGCCATGGTCTTCCAGGACTACGCGCTCTACCCTCACCTGACCGCGCGCGAGAACATCTCCGTCGGTTTGCGCCTGCGGAAGCTTCCGAAACCGGAGATCGAGCGCCGCGTGCGCTGGGCGGCGGAGATCCTCGAGCTCCAGCCGTTCCTCGATCGCAAGCCGAAGCAGATGTCCGGGGGGCAACGGCAGCGCGTCGCCATGGGACGGGCGATGGTCCGGGAGCCCGCCGTGTTCTTGTTCGACGAGCCGTTGTCCAACCTCGACGCCCACTTGCGCGGCCAGATGCGTCACGAGATTGCCCAAATGCAGCGCCGCATCGGGACCACGGCTCTGTACGTGACGCACGACCAGATGGAGGCCATGACGCTGGGCGATCGGCTGGTGGTCCTCGACGGCGGACGCATCCGGCAAGTGGGCCGCCCGATAGACGTCTATGAGTCGCCGGCAAACAAGTTCGTCGCCGGCTTCATCGGCACCCCACCTATGAACTTCCTGGACGGGCGCCTGGAACGCGAGGGCGACGGGCTCCTGTTCGTCTCAGACGTCTTGAGGATTCCGCTTGCGGCCGAGCGGCGCCCCGACCCCACCCCCGAGTCCGGCGAGGCGGTGACGCTCGGTGTGCGCCCCGAGGCAATGGCCCTGGCCGACGCGCCGGGGCCCACCACGATCCGTGGGCAGCTCGTCCTGGCCGAGGTCCTGGGTGCCACGACGCATCTGCATGTCGAGGTGGGAGGCCGACGACTGATCGCCGCGGTTCCCAGCGGACCGGCGCCGGCGCCGGGTGCGGCGGTCAACCTGTCCAGCGACCCGCGCCGACTACACCTTTTCGCAGCCGACGGCTCATCGCTGCTGCTGGACAGCTACAATGTGTGAGCCGATCTTGCGCATTTCACGGCCTGCACGACTCCTTCACACATCCTGATCGCACCGAGGAACATGCGAATGCCGACCAGTCCACACACGGAGGTGCTCACGCGCCATCCGGCTAACCCGATTATCACCGCCGCCGACCTACCCTACACTGCCAACAGCGTGTTCAACCCGGCTGCGACGATACGCGGCGGTGAGACTGTGCTGCTGATGCGGGTGGAGGACCGGAGGGGGCTGTCTCACCTCACGGTCGCACGCAGTCCGGACGGTGTCGCCGGATGGCGGATCGACGCAGCTCCGACGTTCGTCGGCCAGCCCGATACACACCCCGAGGAAACTTGGGGGATCGAAGATCCACGGATCACTTTCCTCGAGGAGGAACAGCGGTGGATCGTAGCGTATACCGCCTACTCCAGGGGTGGACCCCTCGTTTCGCTGGCCACCACCGAGGATTTCCAGACGTTCGAGCGACTCGGTGCGGTCATGCCACCCGAAAACAAGGATGCCGCGCTCTTCCCTGTCAAGTTTGCCGGGCGCTGGGCGCTGATTCATCGCCCCGTGGGTGGGGCCTACGGCGCCCATATGTGGATCTCGTTCTCGCCGGACCTGACGCATTGGGGAGACCATGGCATTCTCCTCGAAGCCCGCGAGGGAGGCTGGTGGGACGCGGGGAAGATCGGGCTCTCGCCGCCACCGCTCGAGACGGCTCACGGATGGCTCATCCTGTATCACGGGGTCCGAACCACTGCGTCGGGATCCATCTATCGCGTGGGACTCGCCCTGCTCGATCTCGAGAACCCACGTCGCGTGCTGAAGCGATCGAGCGAGTGGCTCCTCTCTCCCAGTGAGCCCTACGAGCGGTTTGGCGACGTGGCAGACGTCGTCTTCCCTTGCGGCTGGACCCTGGTGGATGACGAGATACGCCTCTACTACGGCGCCGCCGACACCTGCATCGGGCTGGCCACGGGCCGACTCTCGGAGCTACTCACCTGGCTCGACGAACGTGATTCGCATGAAGATGAGTAGATGACCGCTACCGCTCGCATTGCCAATGCTGTCGCCCGTGGCATGTCGCACACCACGGCGGCGGCGCCGGACTGCCGCTTTCGCGGACGCAATCCCCGTCGTCGAACCGATCCCCGCAGGTAAGCGTGCCCCAATTCCAGCTTGCGGCTCCCGACCTCGTGATGGTGTTGCTCTACGTGGTGTTCATCGTGGGGCTGGGCTTCTATTTCGCGAAACGGACCAAGACCACCGACGACTACTTCCTCGCCGGCCGCTCGCTGACCTGGGGGCTCATCGGTTTCTCGCTCTTCGCCTCCAACGTCTCGTCCACCACGCTCGTGGGACTGTCTTCCGGCGCCTTCGCCTCGGGCATCTCCGTCTACAACTACGAGTGGATGGCGGCCCTCGCCCTGATCGTGTTCCTGGTCTTCTTCTTGCCGTTCTATCTGAAGACCAGGGTGTACACGATGCCGGAGTTCCTGGAGAGACGGTTCGACCAGCGATCGCGATACTACTTCTCGGGCCTCCAGGTGGTCCTGAACATCACGGTTGACACGGCCGGAGCGCTGTACGCGGGAGCCTTGGTCGTCCAGATCGTCTATCCACAGATTCCGCTGTGGCAGTCCGTGCTCGTGCTTGGCGTCCTGGCAGGCGTCTATACGATCGCCGGGGGCTTGAAGGCGGTCGTCTACACCGACGCCGTGCAGGCTGTACTGCTGCTGATTGGCGCCTTTCTGGTCGCTGTCCTGTCCTTCAATGCGATCGGAGGCTCGTGGTCCGCCGTGGTGGCGACCGTCCCCGCGGATGACTTGTCCATCGTGCGGCCGGCATCGGACCCGATTCTGCCGTGGCCGGGGCTGATCGGGGTCTTTATCCTGGGGTTCTACTTCTGGGGCACCAACCAGTTCATGGTTCAGCGCACCCTCGGGGCGAAGAACCTCGACCACGGACGTTGGGGGGCGCTGTTCGCGGGGTTACTCAAGCTCCCCATCATCTTCCTCATGGTGTTGCCGGGCATCTTCGGACGACTGCTGTATCCCGCTGCCGAATACCCGGCTCTGGCCGAGAATTCCGATCTCATCTTCCCAACGCTGCTGTTTGATCTGCTACCGGTCGGCATCCGCGGGCTCATCATCACTGCGCTGGTGGCGGCGATCATGTCGAGCGTCGACTCGACCCTGAATTCCGCCTCCACGCTAGTCACGATGGACTTCCTCAAGAAGATCAAGCCGCGCGCGTCGAATCGAAGCCTCGTCATTGCCGGCCGCATCGTGACCTTCGCGTTCATGACGCTGGCGATTGTCTGGGCGCCCCAGATCCTCAAGTTCCCGAACCTCTGGACATACCTGCAGCAGATGCTGGCCTACCTGGCGCCGCCGATCGTGGCCTGCTTCTTTGCCGGCGTGTTCTGGAAGCGCGCGAACGGGCATGGTGCCCTGGCGTCGCTCGTGGTCGGACATCTGGCGGCCGCGGTCATCTTCGGCTTGGCACTCTCGGGATTGGTCATCGTGCAGGCGGGCCCGCTGACCCCGGAGGAGCTCCACATGGCCGCGGCGGGCACGCCGGTCATACATTTCCTCTATCTGGCGCCAATCCTACTGGTCATCTCGCTCGCCGCGCTAGTGGTCGTGAGCCTCGCGACGAAGCGGCCCGAGAGAGAGGTCGTCCGCACCTTGACCTGGTCGCCGGCCCTGCTTGCGGAGGAGACACCGGCCCTCGCCCGCCTGCCGTGGTACAAGAACTACCGCTACCAGTCTGCCGCCATGCTCGTGCTTATCGCGATCTTGGTGATCGTGTGGTGGTAGACGGTGAACAAGGGCGGACCGAAGACGATCGTAGCCATCGGCGAAGCGCTGTGGGACGTGTTTCCCGATGGACGGCGTCCCGGCGGTGCACCGTGTAACGTCGCCTTCCATGCCGCGCGCCTCGGCGATCGCGGTGTGATCATCACGCGCGTGGGGGACGATGCGGCCGGGGTGGAATTGGCCGCGTTTCTTCACGCAGGAGGCGTGGACACGGCCTATGTGCAACGCGACACAACCAGGCCGACGGGCACCGTGTCAGTGACCATCGAAGGCTCCGAGCCTCGATACACGATTACCGACGCCGTGGCCTGGGATCACATCGCGGCGGACGACCACGCCCGGGCGCTCGCGCGCACGGCGGATGCCATCTGCGTCGGCTCGCTGGCCCAGCGGCGCGAGCCAAGCCGCGCGGCGATCCAGCAACTTCTGTCAGACACCCAGGGCCACGCGCTGGTGGTGTTCGATGTGAACCTCCGGCCTCCGTTCATCGACGCGGAAGTCATTGACGCCACGTTTCGGGTTGCCGACGTCGTCAGGATGAGTGAATCGGAGGTCGCTGGGCTGTCTACCCTGCTGGGTCGTCCTTCGCTGATTCAGTGGCTGCTCCAGGACCTCGGTATACGGGCCGTGTGCGTGACTCGGGGGAAGGGCGGCGCCTCCATGGCGACGCTGCGAGGGACGATCGCTGCACCCGGCATGGAGATCGATACGTCCACGGGCGATGCGGTGGGCGCGGGCGATGCGTTCACAGCGGCGATGGTACATCAACTGGTTCGCAACGCCACACCGCAAGAGACCCTGCACGCGGCGAATCGGTACGCGGCCCTCGTCGCAACGAAGCAGGGCGCCATGCCGGTGATCTCGTCCGATGAGCTCACGGGGACAGGCTTGTGATGCGACGTGGTCGCGCAGGATTCGAGGAGGCTGAACGCGCGTTACGCTATCACGACGGCCTCGTGTGGCAGCAGATCGAGAGCCCCCGCGACCTCGGTGCCCTCGTTCGGGCGGTGCGTAGACGCGGCGATTCGGCCAGTGAATCCAGCGGTGCCAATGGAACGTGGCTCGGCTGAGAAATTGACGGCGATCAGCACGCGCTCGGCTCCCTGGGAGCGTTCGAACACGAAGCACTCCGGCGGAACCGAATCCACGGGCAGATAGGCCCCGGTTCTGAGAGCCGCTGAGCTCCGTCGCAGCGCCAGCAACCGGCGATACAGGTTGAGAAGTGACTCCGGATCCCGAAGCTGGGATTCGACATTCCGCCCGGCGTCGTCGCTCACAACGGGCAGCCATGGTTCACGGGCCAACGTGAACCCGGCGGCATGATCCGGCGACCACTGCATCGGCGTGCGGCAGCCGTCGCGACCCAGGCCTGGTTCTGCCACGCCCCAGGGATCTTGCTGTCGCTCCGGTGGAATCTCGGCTTCGCGCATTCCGAGCTCGTCACCGTAGTACAGCGTTGGCGATCCGCGCAGCGTGAGCAACAGCACCGCCGCCTGGCGGCTCCCATGCTCTCCGAGTCTGGTGGCCAGGCGTTGGTCGTCGTGAGTGCCCAGCACGTGGTTGGGCCACGCGCCCTGCGGAATGGCCGCCTCGATGCTGTCCGCGACCGCTCGAATGCCGGCCGCCGTCCAGGGCGCCTTCAGGAGGCCGAAGTTCGTCGGCATGCTCAGCTCGTCGAGATCCTGGCCGTAGTACGAGGCCAGTTCCTTCCAGTCGAAGACGTGCATCTCCCCCAACGCCATGCCAGCGGGCTCGTATTCATCCAGCAGCGCACGCAGCTCGCGATATACTTGATGGACGTCGGGGTGACCCTGGTCATACAGGTGCAGCTGCGTGTCGTAGGCACCCAATGCCTTGTGTATTCCCGGCGAGCCACCGGCGTTGGGCGGATTGTCCCGCTCGGCGGGATCCTTCATGACGAACTGCCCCGCATCAACGCGGAGTCCGTCGACGTTCCGATCCAGCCAGAACCGCACGTTGTCGAGCATCGCTGCTCTCACCGCCGCGTTGCGCCAGTTCAGATCGGGCTGTTCCTTCAGGAAGGAATGCAGGTAGTACTGCCCCGTCCGATCGTCCAGCTCCCACGCAGAGCCGCCGAACACGCTGAGCCAGTTGTTGGGCGGCAAGCCGTCCGGCCTCGGGTCCCGCCACACATACCACTCACGGCGAGGGTTCTCGCGCGAGCTCCGTGATTCGAGGAACCAGGGGTGTCGATCCGACGAGTGATTCGGCACGAAGTCGATGAGCACTTTCAGGCCCTGGTCGTGGGCGCGCGTCACGAGCCGATCGAACGTCGCGAGATCACCGAACAGCGGATGCACGTCCCGATAGTCCGACACGTCGTACCCGAAGTCCGCCATCGGCGACGGATAGAACGGAGTTATCCAGATGGCGTCGACGCCGAGCGTATTGCTCAGGTAGTCCATCTCGTCGATGATCCCCTGGAGGTCGCCGACGCCGTTCCCGGTCGTGTCCTTGAAGCTCCGGAGATAGATCTCATACACGACGGCCGTCTGCCACCATTCGTGTTGCTTGCGATCGGGCAAGAGAACAGTCTCCGTAAATGCGCCGGTTGGGCGACCGGGAATCGTAGATTCGCCTTACCGAGCCATCAAGACTCGGGAAGGCCTGTGGCGAAGGGAGGCCCCCGGGGACCCCACCGCTCGGGATGACGGCGGAGTCCCGCGGGGGCTACTCGGGTTGGACCTTGTAGACCTGGTCGTGCGGCCGGGCGCGCTCCACGACCTGGATCGCGATCTCGTCTCCGACCTTCGCGGTCTCCACCTTCTTGTGCTCCACCTCCATGGAGGTCACCCGCTCGGTGAAGTCGGTGGTGTGCCCCACGAAGTGCACCTCGTCGCCGACCGCGACCCCTCCCTCCGTGACCTTCACGACGGCCACACTCGGCCCCTTGAAGAAGTGTGTCACCGTTCCGATGAGCTGCTCGGCCATTGCCCCTCCCTGAAGCGGCACCCCTAATAATCGACCCAGGCTGACGGAGCCGCTAGAGCGACCCAGCCGCGGCCCTTGGCCTCGCGCGGACCGACCTCTATTGTTCAGCCCGCGTCGCACAGGCAGGCAAGAGCGAGCGGGACTGCCCCGGCATGGTACCGCAGCCCATCTTTAGAGAGACAGCCACGCAAGGCGAGGACCGCATGACGATGGTGTTGTTCCACCGCACGAGCATCGGTGACGCCCGGAAGATCATGCAGTCCGGGTTCGAGGACATCGACTGGGACTTCGGGCTCAAGGACGCCCAGACCGGGCAGGACGCGGTCGTCCCGGGGGTGTGGCTCGCCGATCGCCCCCTCGGGCACGAGGAGGGAATCGAGGGGGACGCCCTGCTCGAGGTGAAGGTGGATCTGGCCGAGGACGAGCTCAAGCCGTTCGAGCTCGAGGGCATGTTGTGGAACGCCCACCTGTGGGTCGCGCCGGCGGAGCTGATCAACGGCCACAGCGAGGTGCACATCCAGGAGGTTGACCCCAGGACCTCCTGGTTCCACAAGGCGTGGGACGGGGAGACCGAGCCCGAGGACAAGGACTCGGGGGGATGAGCGAAGAATGAGCCTGGACGTACGGCACGACGAGGCGGGCCACCGGTACCTCGCGGTGGTGGACGGCCACGAGGCCTACGTGGCGTACCGGCCGGTGGACGACAAGACGCTCGACTTTCTCCGGACGTACGTTCCCGGCGAGCTGCGCGGCCAGGGGATCGCCGGCAAGCTGGTCGCGCGCGCCCTCGACCAGGCACGCGAGCAGGGGTACACGGTGATCCCGACCTGCTCCTACGTGCAGGGCTTCCTGGAGAAGCATCCGGAGTACGCGGACCTCACCACCCGATAGCCGCACGGGCGCCGCGGGGCCCTCCGGGCCCGCTTGGCTTCCGATCTGCAACTAGCTAGTTTTTGAGGCTCTCATGGCCGATCTCTCCCTTTCGGGCAGCAAGATGCTACTCATGGCCGGGACGGCGAACCGCCCCCTGGCCGAGGAGATCGCGGCGCAGCTGAGCGAGCCGCTCTGTCGCGTGACGATCCGGCGGTTCGCGGACGGCGAGATCTTCGTCAAGATCGACGAGAACGTGCGCGGGCAGGATGTCTTCATCATCCAGCCCACCAACGCGCCGGCCGAGAACCTGGTGGAGTTGTTGATTCTGATCGACGCGGCCAAGCGGGCGAGCGCTGCCCGGGTCACGGCCGTGATTCCGTACTTCGGGTACGCTCGGCAGGACCGCAAGGACCAACCGCGCGTGGCCATCAGCGCGAAGCTGATGGCGAACGTGATCGCGACGGCGGGAGCGGAGCGGGTGCTGGGACTCGATTTCCACCAGCACCAGTTGCAGGGGTTCTTTGATATCCCGGTGGACCACCTCTACGCGGCTCCGGTCCTGATCCAACATTACCGGCAGAAGCAGCTGTATGAGCCGGTGGTCGTGGCCCCCGACGTGGGCGCGGCGAAGATGGCGCGGGGGTTCGCGAGGCGGCTGGATGCCTCGCTGGCCATCATCGACAAGCGGCGCCCTTCGGCCAACATCGCCGAGGTCGTGAATGTGGTGGGCGAGGTCGACGATCGTGACTGCCTGCTGGTGGACGACATGATCGACACGGCCGGGACGATGACCGAGGGCATCATGGCGCTGCGGCGCCTGGGAGCGCGGAATGTGTACGCCTGCGCCACCCACGCGCTGCTGTCGGGCCCGGCGGTGGACCGCCTCGCCTCCTCGGAGGTGACCGAGATAGCGGTGACCAACACGATCCAGGTCCCGGAAGAGCGCAGGTTCGAGAATCTGAAGATTCTGTCGATCGCACCGCTGCTCGCACAGGCCGTGCGGTTCACTCACAGCGACCAGTCGGTCAGCTCGTTGTTCGACTGATCACGGAACGAGAAGGGTAGTAGCGGACGGTATGGCACAGACGGTCACAGTCAAAGCAGAGCGCCGCAGTAGCTCCGGCACGGGCGCAGCCCGCAAGCTCCGGCAGGCCGGGCTGGTCCCGGCCGTCGTGTACGGTTCCGGACGCGACACGGAGTCCATCTCGCTCAACCCACGGAGTCCATCTCGCTCAACCTCGCCGACCTCGAGAAGGTGCTGCAGGGCACCTCGGGCTCGACCGTGATCGAGCTCTCGGTCGACGGTACGCCACTGCGGGCGCTGATCCGCGAGATCCAGCGGCATCCGACCCGGAAGACCATCTGGCACGTGGACTTCTTGGAGATCCACGCCGGCGAGAAGATCACGCTCAACGTGCCGCTGGCACTGGTCGGCACACCGGAGGGCGTGCGCAACGCGGGCGGCGTGCTGGAGCAGTTCCTGCGCGATATCGAGGTCGAGGTGCTCCCGCGCCACATTCCGGAGAACATCGAGGTAGACATTTCGGCGCTGGAGATCGGCCACTCCCTCCACGTGTCGGACATCTCCGTGGAGAACGCCGAGATCCTGGCGGAAGCGACTCAGACGATCTGCACGGTCGTACCGCCGCGGGTGGAAGAGGTCGCGGTGCCCGAGGTCGTGGAGGAAGAGGAGGGCGCCGAGCCCGAGCTCATTCGCAAGGCCAAGGCCGAGGGGGAGGAAGCGGAGGAGGCCGCA
>JBDGXT010000020.1:0-13124 GCA_039584455.1 Gemmatimonadota bacterium | reverse complement strand
TCGGTGCCGGCCACGTACACTCTGAGGTGCCCGAGGTCCGACTCCGCCGGGATCTGCGCGAAGCTATCGGGCAGCGAGTCGGACGGCAGGTAGCTCCACGGTCCCTCCAACGCCTCGCTCGCGTACCACCGTCCAGACAGCACGAGGAAGAACCGGCCCGTCGCGACCTCGAGTACCACGTCACTCGAGGAGTTGGAGACATACAGCAGCTCCCCCCCGGCGAGCGGCGCGTACTCCGGTGCGCCCTCCGTCACGATCAGCTCGGTGGGCTCGGTGGCGACGACGATCGCCGGCGGCGGTCCGACCTCGATCTCCTCTTCCCCCACCGCCTCCTCTCCCTCGGCCGCTTCCTCCTCTTCGGTTGACTCCTCGGGTTCCGGCGGTGGCGGGGCCAGCGCGTCAACCGCGGCGGGCACGCTACTCGTCATCTCCCACGGTCCCTCGATGGCCGGCGCCGTATACCATGCATTGGTGTCGGCATACAGGTAGTAGGTAGCCGCGTCGGGAGCGAAGAGGATGGTGAACGGCGTGTTGATCACACGCTCCAGATCCGTGTCCTCCACCGCCTCGAGCCGCGGCTCGCCGTCGATGGTGATCAGCACCGCCGGCTCGTTGCGGACCAGGATGACCGGCGGATCCGTGCCCAACCCCTCCGCGGCGCGCTGGCGCTGCTCCTCGATGTTGAGAGCCGTGAGCAGTCGGTCCAGCGACATGCCGAGGTCCCACTTGGGAATCTCCAGTTCGAGGAAGTCCGCCAGCTGTCGCTCATGCGTAGCATCGGCGCCGGGAAAGTGCGCGCGGTCGATCCGGACCCCGAGAACCTCTACCCAGCGCTCGTCCCGGTCGGTCTCCACCACCGCGGTCAGCCACACGACACCGAAGACCGGTTGCTCGACCTCGTTCCCCTCCACCGACACCGCGGCCCGGGCGGTGATCTCATTCTGCTCGAACGTCTCGAGCTGGGGTTGGTACATGACCACGGTGTATCCGCCTCCGGACATCTCCCGCGGCCAGCCCTCGACGTCTTCGGCCGATGCCCGCCGACCCACTATCAGAACAGCCGGGAGCGCAACCGCCAGCAGCGCGCCCGCCATCACGTGTGATCTCTGCCTCAGTGCGTTCCTCATCAACATCACATGGCTGACCCAGTGATTAGGTAAGCCCACCCTGGCCGGGGGGCTGGACTCTCTGAGCCTGCGCGGCACCACCGACACAGAGCCCGGCGACGAAGACCAACACCAGCAAGCGCAGAGAGCGTCTCATGGTGCCCTAGAACGCGAACGCCAGAATCAACCGCAGCGTGCGGTACTCCAGCTGCGCGTCGTCGGGCAGCGGCTCCAGAATCTCGTCACCGGAGCCTTCGAAGAACTCTGTGGTGGACTCGTTGCCGAAGCCGTATGCCAGTCCCAACGATAGCCCACCCCCTCCGAGAGTGAAGTTCGAGCCCACCGTCACGAAGTAGATGTTCCAGCTGGCCGCCGAGACGTCGGTCCGTCCCTCGCCCTGGATGGCCGAGTTGTCGCTGCGGAAGCTCGCCGACAGGGAGAAGGTGGGCGTGAACGCCTGCTCGACTCCGATCCCGAAGTTGACCACGGATTGCAGCTCCTGGGTCACCTCCACGCGCAGCGTATCACCCGTGCTCTGAGCCACGAACGGCTCCGATGCCAGGACGTCGTACGCGGGGACCTTGTCGAACCACTCCAGCGTACCGTGGACGCTCGTCCTGCCGAAGCTGTACGACGCGCCGCCGGCCACCGACCAGGGTGACTTGTAGGTGACTGGCAGATCCTCCTGCACGTTCCCGATCCAGAGCAGATCGTCGCTGCTGTCGCCGTCGAGATCCTGGCCGGCGACAACGGTGTTCAGGACCGTCTCGCCCTTCCCAAGCACGCCGAGCCGCGGGGTGGTAGCGGTCAGCCCGAAGCTCACCCCCATCCAATCGTACGTGACGCCCAGCTTCGCGAGCAGGCCGTAGTGGTAGTAGGTGGAGCCCTCGTCGAATAGCGAGATCGCGCCCGAGATCGAGGCTGGCTCGAATGCCTGGCCATTGAGGGTGCTGCGCCCCTTCTGGCTCCGAATCGTGACGAACCCGGTGGCCCCGAAGCCGAGGCGCGGTCCGAGTGGGGCCGACCACGTGAGCCCCGCCCACGACTCGCTGAGCTTGCTCGTGGCCTGCAGCTCCACGAAGAAGTCCTCGGGGGTGGGATCCCCGATCACATCGGTGGTGCCGCTGCCGGCGGCGCGCAGGTTGGCGTCGAACTTGTACCGCGTGAGGAACGAGTAGCCCAACACGTGATTGCCGAGGAACTTGAAGGGCAACAACCCGGCGAAGTAGCCCGGCGCCACCCCCAGGTTGAGATCGCTGAGCTGCAGATCGAGATCACCCGACCCCCGAACGCTCACGTCGCTGGCCTCGAACACCTTCGACGTGGCCACCAGGTCCGGCTCCGCGATGAGCGCCACCGCCCCCGGGTTGTAGTACACGGCACTGATGTCCACCACGCTCCCCACCACCGCACCACCCAGCAGGTTGCCGCGGGTGCCGTACTGGTTAGTCCAGTAGTGGGCGTCCTGGGCGAGGGCGGGTGAAGCGACGGCTGTCAGCGCCGAGAGGAGGATCGGGATCGGGAATCGGGGGACAGGGCGAGGCATGGCGTCTCCATGGTGGATGTACGCTGGAGCCGGGCAACTCGGAGAAACATCCCCCGACCCCGGCTCGATCAGATGGACATCAGAGCACGAAGGCCCAGCGCAACATGAACTCCCAAGTGCGGTGCTTTGAGTGGCGCAGTTCCGTCTTCGAGACGCTGGAGAGCCCGAGGGAGTATCGGGCGTCGAGCCACGCGCGGCTGGGTCCGACGTCGATCCCGATCGCCACGCCGAACGGGATGCTCCACTCCGAGCTGCTGGGGTCGAAGGCAAGGTCCGAGGTGAAGCACGACGTCTTCGGCGCCGCGTCCACGGTCGCGTCGCAGCTGAGCCGTATCCCCAACGCGATACCGGCATATCCCTGACCGTGGAGCTTCGATCCGAGTGGAACCGTCCCGGCGAAGATCAACGGGAACTCCAGATACCGGATGGTGAGGTCCGCGGCCTGGGCCCCAACCGCCGTCGTACCCGACCCGCCCTGCTGCACGAAGTTGGCCTCGAGACGCACCTCGCCATGCCGGTGAAACGGCCAGGCCAGGAACCCGCCGGCCATGAATCCCCACTCGTACTGGGAGTTGGTCAGCCAGTCGCCACTGAGCGTGGAATAGGTGGCACCACCCGTGAGGCCGAACCAGTACTGTCCCAGGGCCGGGGTCGTCGCCGTCCCGCTCAGCAGCAGGGCGAGCCCGACGATCCGCAGTCCTGTCATGGTTCCTCCTGGATTACGCGTACGTTGCCGCTCCGTTTCTAATACCGCGCGGTTCACCGCTTCGCCACCGGGAAACCCCCTAGAACCGCACGGAGAGCACCAACGGGACGGGCTCCGGTGTTGTCGCATCCACGCCGCTCTGCGCATCTGCGGCGCGCACGACCCAACCGGTCAGCCCCCCGGCTGCGAGCCCGATGAGGCTCAATCCCACGGCGTCCGCGAATTCGAAGCTCGGCACCGCCTTCCACAGCACGAAGCCGGTGAGCGCGCCCGCCCCGAACCCGATGGCCGAGCCCGGACCCGACGCGCCGACCGCACCCCCCACGAGGCCCAGCGCCGCCACGTCGGACCAGCCGAACCCCTCGGCCGGCGTCATGGCCACCAGACCCACCAGTGTTCCGGCCGCGAACCCGATCCCCGCCGCCAGCGCTGCGTCACCCACGCGGTCCGCGTCGGCGTCACCCAGGTAGAACCCGCCGACCAAACCTACCGCACCACCACCGATCGCCGTCACCCGCACGCAGCGGTGGCCCGCGTACGTCTGATTGCACGGCACGAGACCACCGAGCGTTCCAAGGACGGCCCCCGAGTATGCCCCGAGCGCCGCGCCGCCCACGCGAGCCCAGTCGGACCCGGTGCTCGTCTGCGCGACGCCAGGCTGCGACGTCGTGCAGACGCAGAGGGCGAGCAGCGTGAGGATGCGGGCGGGGTGGTGTCGCAGCATTGGCAGGGGCGCTCCCGGTGGAGAGGCGGCAGGACGGGTGCCAAGAATATATGATTAGCGTCATGGCACTGCTGACCGCCGTGCAAGCCGGCCTGACGGACGCGCTGCAGCATCAACCCCTCGTGGCGCTGGCGACGCTGTTCGGCGCCGGCGTGCTGACGAGCCTCACCCCGTGCATCTATCCGATGATCCCCATCACGGCCGGTGTCCTCGCCGGCACGGCGCGCACGGGAAGCTCGCGGCGCCGCACCGTGATGCTGACGCTCACCTACGTCTCCGGCCTCGCCCTGTTCTACGCCTTCCTGGGACTGCTCGCCGGGCTCAGCGGGACGCTGTTCGGGACCGTCTCGTCCAGCCCCTGGGCCCGGCTCGCCATCGGGAACCTGTTGCTGCTGTTCGCGCTTGCCATGCTGGACGTGATCCCGATCGCTGCACCGCAGCGCCTCGTGCAGTGGGCGGGAGGGCTCGGCGGCGGGTCGTACCCCGCGGTGTTCCTGCTGGGGGCCACCTCGGGCATCGTAGCCGCGCCGTGCGGCGCGCCGGCCTTTGCCGTAGTGCTCACCTGGGTGGCCAGCACCGGCAGCGGGGTTCTCGGCTTCATCTATCTGTTCGTGTTCTCGCTGGGGATGACCGCGCTGCTGGTGGCCGTGGGCCTCTCGTCCGGTACGCTCTCGGCGTTACCAAACGCAGGACCGTGGATGGCCTGGATCAAGAAGGGAGCCGGACTCCTGATGCTCGCGATGGCGGAGTACTACTTCATTCAGACGGGCATGGTGCTGTGACCACGCGTGTGGGTTTCGCCCTGCTCATCGTCGCCGCGTTGCTGGGCGCCGCGTACGTCACGCCGCTCGCCGCGCAGGTCGAGAATGAGATCGGCATCGCGCGCGGTACGATTCCTCCCGCGGTCGAGATCGAGGACCTGGAAGGCGAGCCGGTGGATCTCGCACCGATCATGGCTCAGGGCCCCGTGTTGCTGCAGTTCTGGGCCAGGTGGTGTGACGTCTGCAAGGCGCTCGCGCCGACGATGACAGCCGCGCACGGCCGCTTCGGCGATCGCGTGACGTTCCTCGTCGTGGCCGTGGGAGTAAACCAGACACCGCGCTCCATCAGGCGGCACGTGCAGCAGCATCCGGTCACCGGACGCCTGCTGTGGGACGACAAGGGCCGCGCCACACGGGCGTTCCAGGCCCCCACCACCGGCTACATCGTGATTCTCGACGCGGAGGGCCGTGTGGCCTACACCGGGGTCGGCGAGGACCAGGATATCGAGGCGGCGCTGGCGCGCATCCTCGGGCAATAGCACGGCGACGGCGACCACCCCGAAACGTGCGAGGGCCCGGCAACGCCGGGCCCTCTGCCGTTCCTCAGGGCAGCTCGGCTAGGGCTCGGCCGGGTCGGCCGGAGGCACGATCCGCTTCAGAGCGTCGCCCAACTCGTCGTACGCCATGGGATCGATCTCCCTGAAGGGAGCCGCCACGAAGGCGATGCGCCCCTCCGGGTCGACCACGAACAGCGTGCGGTTGTCCAGTGCCCCACTGGGGCGATCGATGAAGGCCCCGTACTGCTTCCCAACCGCGGCACCGGCATCGCTCCCGAACAAGAACGGGAACTCGTCGTCCCGCGCCCAGGCCGCGAGGTCCTCCGCGGCGTTGATACTGATGGCCAGGAGCACGATGTCCCGACCGCCTCTGAACAGTTGCGCGTACTGATCACGGTACGCGTGCATCTGGATCGTTCAGCCACGCGTTCGTGCTCGGAAGAAGAACGCGAGCACGACCGTCTTGCCTCGGAAGTCGCTCAGCCGGATCGGATCGCGCAGCACGCCGTAGCGGGTGGCGCCCGGGATCTCGAAGTCGGGCGCCATCACACCGACCTCGAGTGGCTGGGCCCGTTCCTGTCCCCGCACCGGCGTGACGACGGCGAGCGTGGCCGCGGCGGCTGCGAGCGTCAACAGGGATCCGCGCATGGGCACTGCTCCTTTGGCTAGGGTTCGCGCTGGTGCCGCTCCATCTGCTCCTTGTCACCGTGCATCATCTGCCGCATGTGCTCGTGCATCATCTGCTGCATGTGCTCGTGCATCCCGGCAACTCGCTTCTGCTGCTCGGGCGTCAGCACGGCCTTGGCCTGTGCCGCGACGGTCAGCAGGGCGAGCTTGGCGGTCTCCTCCGCGCGCATGGCCGCCTGCGCGTGCAGCCGCAGCTGGTCGGCGTCGGGAGCCTCAGCCTCCCACAGCTGCATGGCCTGCTCGTGGTGCGCCTTGGCCTCAGCCGCCGCCGGATCGTGCCGCTCCATGAGCTCCTTGCCCAACTCCTCCAGGTGGCTCACCTGCTCAGCGGTAAGCTCCAGGGCCGCACGTTGCTCCAGGAGATGCGGCGGGGCGAAGATCGCCACATGCATCATCGGATCCATGTGCTGCATGTGCATGCCCTGCATTCCCTGCATTCCCTGCATTCCGTGCATGCCCTCGGACATCATGCCGCAGCAGGCGTGCCCTTTCTCCTGATGCTCCCCCTGCTTGTGCTCCTCCTGATGCTCCCGCTCCTGGTGCTCCTGACCGGCCAACATGCCCGGCGCAGCGATCCCCAACAGCACGAGCGCGCACAGCGCTCCTCGCAGATGCGTCATTCCTACCCCCAATTCACCAAGTGTGGAGCCTTCAAGCTAATCCGCCGCCTCCGCCCAGCCACCCCTGACCGTGCGAGTCGCTCCCTACCACCGGTGGAAGCCGGGCGGGCGGCTCCGCCCCGCAACCACCTAACCCACTGTAAGACAGACACTTAAGACGATCCCTCACGACCCTGTGACGTAGGTCATGTTTCCCCCCCCTTTCCCGTGGCAGCGTGGGCGCTAGCCGACGGGACCCAGGGGCGACCTCTCCGGTCGAGCGCCTCCCTTGGGCAACCCCGCACACTCTCCAGCGTAAGGAGTGGGCTCTCATGTTCGAGTCGATGCAGACCCTGGTTCCCAGCGAGTGGCAGGGGGCCTTCTCGTTCCTGACCGCACCGGTCGCGTGGATTCCTGCGTGGCACGTGCAGATGGTCAACGTCGCGTGGTACGGCGACTCGGCGACCCAGGTCATCCTCAAGCGGCTGCTGCTGATGCTGCCCACGCTGCTGATCCTCGCAGCGATGTGGTGCACCATGTTGTCGCTCTACACCATTCCGTTCCGCTCCAAGCGGGGCGGCTTCGCCACCGCCATGCTGATGGCCTGGTGGGATGCGGGGCGCATGATCTGGCTCTTCTGGGCAGGAATGGTGCGACTGGTCGTCGTCCTCGTCGGGTGGACATGGGGCATGATCCGCCTGGCGTTCAAGCTGGTCGGTGCCGGGATCAAGGGCACGTTCCGCTCACCGCTCATGGTCCTGGACTGGACCTCGCGGAACTACTTCAAGCCGGGGGTGCCGTGGGTGGCGTTCCTCGCGCTCATGGTGTGGTGCGCGGTGGAAGCCGTCATCTTCATGTACACCCTGAGCCCGACGCTCTCCGAGGTCCTGACCGGGATCACGGGATACGAGCCCAACCCGCGCCTCTTGAGCATCCTGCTCTGGGTCTTCCTGTACTTCCTGATCCTCGGCAGCTTCGCCTGCATCGAGGTGCTCAACCAGGCCATCAAGAGCAAGCACGTGGGTGAGATCATCCAGATGACGTTGGTCGAGCTCTCGGTCATGTTCTTCGAGGTGATCTTCCTCTACCGCGAGCTGGTGGACGCGATCACTCCGTGGATCGCCCAGCAAACCAGCGAAGGCGTGCGGCTCGGTCTCATCTCCACGTTGGCCCTGGCCTCGTTCGGCTGGATCGGTGTGCGCGGCATGACGTGGTTCCTGTTCGGACGCTTCGGCACGCCGGCCCTGCTGGCCGTGCTATCGCGCGATACCATCCGCCAAGAGCCGATGGCGCCCGCTACACCGACGACGACGCAGCCCGACCTGTTGCGTGGCCCCATCGCCGCCCTCAAGGAAGAGGCCGCGTGGTTCCGGGAGCGCGGCGAGGAGATCTTCTCGCTGCTCACGTTGCCGGTGCTGCAGCTCTTCGCGGCGGCGGTCAACTTCGTGCTGGTGCTGGTGACGTCGCGGCCGATGTTCGAGCTGCCGTTCCAGAATCTCAAGCAGGCGCTCGCCGTCTCGCCGCCCTGGCGCAATCGCGACGACGAGAAGACGGTCCCCAGTTTCGAGGCCGTCCAGCCGGGAGGTATGCGATGAGAACCCGCCCCCTCGCACGGGCTGCAGTCTTGGGCGCGGTGGGCCTGCTTGCGTGCATGGCGCCCTCGGAGCGACCGGGGGCGCCGCGCTCGACCCTGGTCCTCGGGGTCGACGTGAGCGGCTCGTTCCGCCGCGAGTATGATGATGCCATCGACTTTGCGGCCCACTACCTGTACGGCCACCTGAACGGCCTGGGTGACCTCACCATGCCCTCGGCAATCTTCGTGGGTTCGGTGGGTGGGGAACGCCCGGGAGAGACGAAGTCGTTCCAGCCGATCCACAGCTTTCAGGGCAAGTCGGTCGAAGAGCTCTCGGCTTACCTGCGTGAGCTGTTCCCAGCCGAGGACGCCTTCACCGACTTCAACATGTTCTTCGACCGGGTGGCCACCCACGTGAAACGCCGCAATCTCACGTTGGCGCCGCTGAACATCGTGATCCTGAGTGATGGCGTGCCCGATGCCACACCGGGCTCCGGTGTGGAGGACCCGTACGCGGCGATCGACCTCAACACGTTGGAGTACTTATCGCGCAGCGTCACCGTGCGGCTATTGTATCCGTCCCCATCGGTCGCCCAGGACTGGGAACGCCGCGTCCCGCGGCAGCGCGTCCGAATGTGGACGGTGGACGCCCCCGTGATGCACGGCTGGCGGGAACAGATCATCACAGGTATTCCAGTCGAAGAGCAGGAGAGCCTGTGGCGTTGGGTGAAGGACAACGTGGACTTCCGCGTTCGCAGTCGTAGGCTGTAGCACACCAATTTGACCAACGGAGGCGAGGCGGACGCATGGCGAAGGACGATCCCCGGGAGAAGCGAAAAGAGAAGGAAGCGGCGATCGTCGACAAGCTGCTGAAGCAGCTCCCCCACGCCGACCCCACCTTGGGAGCGGCCGGGGCCAAACCCAAGCGTCCGCCTCCGCCGAAGCCCAGACCCCCTCTCTCCTCCGGCCGACCCAAACGCGAGAGCACCCCTCTCGGCGTTTGGGTGAAGGTGCTCGTGGCGCTGGCGCTCGGCGTGGCGATTACGCAGTGGCCCTACCCACATGACTGCGGGATTGCCGTCGCCCCGTACCTGTTGGCGGTGGTCCTGATCGTAGGTATGGCGGGATGGGGCGCCGCAGGGTCGTGGAAGCACCGCCTTCCCGTGGCCCACGTGGTCTCGCTCGGGCTGATCCTGTGGGGACTGATTCTGGGCGCTCGGGAGGTGTTGCCGCGCGCGGGGTACGCGAGGGCGGAGGGCTCGTGGACCTGCACCGCCGAGCCCGAGACGGGCACCCCGGCAGGCATTCCCGCTTTGCCGGACAGCGCTGTTCAGGACAGCGCGGCTGGGGCGGACAGTGCGGCCGCCACCGACACAAGTGTGGCCCCGAATGGCCAAGGGGCGGCCCCGGCCTCGTCGGACCGGGAACCGCCCCCCGGAAAGAAGCGCCCTCCCGGCTCGTAGCTAGCCGTCTTCGGTCCTCCGAATAGAAGGAATCTCCTCCTCCTTGGCTGCTTGCGCCGCTTCACGCGCGGCCGAGCCGCTCGCCAGGCGCCACGCCGTGCCCAGCGCCAGGAAGAACCAGAGCAGATCCCATCCGCTCATCGTCGCCTGCATGCGGTCCATGAAGCCCAGCTCGCCGATGAAGAGCTGCGCGAAGTGCGTCGCCACCGAATCCATCTCGTCCTCGTCCATGACCGCGATGCGCTCATCCACGACCTCCTGGATCCGCACCATCACGCTGTCCGGTAGCTCATCTTCCTCCCCCAATGCCTCGATGCTGGCGGTGAGGTCGGGGGGGAGCGCCTCGTTCTCGATCATGTCCACGAAGACGGCTTGCTGCAGCAGCTCCGGGTTGGCTGCGATCTCGTCGCGCAGCTCGGAACGCACCCCGATCTCGATGATGAGCCACTTCCCGACCAGCAGGCCCACGGCAGCGAGCACCGCCGCGCGCGCGCCGAGGCCCCGACTGGGGATGCCCGCGACCTTCAGCATGGTCAGTCCCACGAGCCCACCGACGCCCCATGCCACCCAGCCAACCTCGTAGCCGGTGAACACCACGATCACGGCCCACAGGAATCCGCCCGCCACGGCCGCGATGAGGCCCGCGATGACGGCGCTCTTGGTGCGTGACTCAGTCATGATCCCGCTCCCGCGTTGAACCGCGTCCGGGACCCGACCGCCGGGCCCCGGGAGTAGCCTCAAGATCGGGGCAGGACGGGGAGCGACCGTGACGTCTGTCACCGGGTCGAAGCCTTCCGAAGCGAGGTCTCAACGCGGGGTTTCTAGGGGGATCTCCCCGTTGCGCTGCCTGACGGGACGCCCGATAATGGGGCGTCTCCAACGGAAGCAAAGACCATGATCCGTAAGTGGTTAGTCCTGTCAGCGATCGTGCTGCTCTGCGCCCCCACCGTGGGTTGGGGGCAGTCCAAGCGGGGCGACGTGTCCGTCAACGTGGGGTACCAGTGGGGTGGCGGCCTCAACACGCGCGAGGGCCGCCTCGAGCTGGAGCCCAGCATCAACTACGGGTTGGAGGTTAACATCCTGGCCCGGCGGGAGGGCGAGATCGTCCTGCTGTACAATCGGCAGGATACCCAACTGAAGCTGGTCGGCGGCGGTTCGATCCCCGACGACACCCTCTTCAACGTCGCGGTGAATTACTTCCAGGTCGGGGGCGCGGGCATCGCACCGGTGGATGGCCCGGCGAAGCCTTTCGTGGCGCTCACGCTCGGTCTCACCTGGTTCGACCCGAAGACGAGCGGCGTGAGCAGCGAATGGCGCTTCTCCGGCTCGCTGGGAGCAGGGGTGAAGATCAGCCCGACCCGGCGCATCGGCTTCCGCGCACAGGGCCGCTGGTGGTTCAACATCCTCACGGCCGGCAGCCAGTGGTGGTGCGGGCTGCCCGGCGGATGCTACGTCAGCACCGCCGGCACCGTGGTCAGCCAAGGCGAGATCTCGGGTGGTCTGATGGTCAACTTCTGACCCCGCGACACTTCCTGACCTGCCGGGGGTATACAGGTCCCGGAGGCAATGAAGGAGGGGACGATGCGGAGCGGATTGATCGCCTTGGTGAGCGCTGCGGTCTTCAGTGCACCGGCGCTGGCGCAGCAGACCCTGGTGTCCGGAGGACTCGAATCCGGGGGGTTCGGCGCCCCAATCGTACGGTTCTCTGAAATCAATGGCCAGTTTGCCGTGCTGGTCGGTGGACGGGGCGGGTGGATCATCAACCACACCTTTGTGCTCGGAGCCGCCGGGTACGGCGTGGCCACCGACGTGCAGGTGGCCGGCAACCCCAACCGCCGCGGGCTCGAGTTCGGCTATGGCGGTGCGGACCTGGAGATCATTCTCGGGTCCGACGCCTTGATTCACGTGACATTCAATACCCTGATCGGGGGAGGCTCCTACCGGCTCAACTACGGCGGCCCGTATGACGGGGTGTTCGTGCTCGAACCGGCGCTCAACATCGACCTCAACGTGACGTCATTCATGCGCCTGGGCGTGGGCGGGGGTTATCGCTGGGTGACCGATGTGGATCTCGTCGGTTTCACCGACAGCGACTTCAGTGCATTTTTCGGGTCGCTGGTGCTCAAGTTCGGGAGCTTCTGACCCGAGCCGATCTTCGACGCAAGTTCGTGGACGGCGGGAGGCCACCGGTCTCCCGCCGTCTTTCTATCCGAGGGAGCCAATGATGTGTACGCTGAGAGGGGTGGTTGCCGTGCTCTTGCTGACCGGCGTGCCGGTGGCACTCGCCGCGCAGCAGGAGCCGTTGGGGAGTCTCGACGGGTTCGTCCAGACGGTGATGCGCGACTGGGAGGCGCCCGGAGTGGCGCTGGCCGTAGTGAAGGACGACGAAATCGTCTTCGCCAGAGGCTACGGCGTGCGCGAAGTGGGCGGATCGGAGTCGATCGACACCGAGACCTTGTTTGCGATCGCCTCCACCTCCAAGGCCTTCACCGCGGCCGCCGTAGGCATGCTGGTGGACGAGGGGCGCGTGGGGTGGGACGACCGCGTGACCGACCACCTGGCGGGGTTCCAGCTGTACGACCCGTACGTCACCCGCGAGCTCACGGTGCGTGACATCCTCTCGCACCGGAGCGGACTCCCCCGAGGTGACCTGCTGTGGTACCTCTCGCCCTTCGATCGCGACGAGATTCTGCAGCGCGTGCGCGGCCTCGAGCCGAACTGGAGCTTCCGCTCGCACTACGGCTACCAGAACATCATGTTCATCGCGGCGGGGCAGCTGGTGGAGGCGGTGACCGATACCAGTTGGGACGACTTCCTGCGGCACCGCATCTTCAACCCCCTCGGCATGCGGACGTCTACCACCAAGTTCGCCGAGTTACAGCAGCGCGCGAACGTGGCCACCCCCCACGGCAAGATCGACGGAAAGGTCAGCCCGCTCTCCTGGCGTAACTGGGACAACGTGGGCGCCGCCGGCGCCGTGCACTCGTGCGTTGCCGAGATGGCGCAGTGGATCCGCATGCAGCTCGGCGAGGGCGCGTACGAGGGGCGGCGCTTCCTGTCCGACAGCGTGATCAGGGAGATGCGCCAGCCCCAGACCATTGTGCCGCGTGATACCGTGGACGAGCGGCTCTTTCCCGAGAGCCACTTCTACGCCTACGGTCTCGGCTGGCGGCTCATGGATTACCGCGGCCGCCTGGTGGTGCGCCACGGCGGCGCGCTCGACGGCATGCGCACGCACGTCGCCCTGGTCCCCGAGGAAGAGCTCGGCGTGGTGGCGATCACGAACGTGAACGAGAGCCTGGTGCCGCAGGCCATCGTCTTCCAGGTGATCGACGCCTACCTGGGGCCGCGCGACAAGAACTGGAACGAGGTGTTCAGGGAGCTCGACCAGCGCAACGAGCG
>JBDGXT010000019.1:0-13223 GCA_039584455.1 Gemmatimonadota bacterium | reverse complement strand
ACGTAGAACCGTAGGGCGTTGCCGAGCCATGCGGTGAGCGGGTCCGGGGAGTCCGCGAGCCGCTCCACCTCCGCCCTGGTGACGGTCATCCGGCGGGTGACGTCGAGTCCCACCATCACGGTGGGCAGATCGGAGCGCAGCACCACGCCCGTTGCCTCGGGATCGCTCCAGGCGTTGAAGTCGGCCCAGCGGTTGGTGTTTCCCCTCTCGTGCATGTTGCCGAACATGCCGAGATGGCGGGAGACACGGGAGCACACCATCTCGGCATCGGCCTGCAAGGCGTGCGCGAGGTTGGTGAGGGGGCCCAGGGTCACGAGCGTCACCGGCTCGCGTGTGGATGCCAGCACCTCGAGCAACACGGTCGGGTCCGCGGTGACGGGTAGGGCCTCGGGCACCGGAGCGTATCCCACACCGGTTGGTCCGTGCGTCTCGGGTGCCGTTACCAGCTCTCGCACCAGCGGCCGCTCGGCACCGGCGTGAACGGGGATGTCGGCGCGGCCTGCCAGCTCCAGCAGCTCCCGGGCGTTGCGTGTGGTCGCGGCCAGTGTGGCGTTCCCGTAGGTTGTCGTGACCGTCAGCACCTCGAGCTCGGATGATCGCGCCGCGAGCGCGAGCGCCACGACGTCGTCGATCCCCGGGTCGGTGTCGATGACGATCGGCAAGGTGAATTGGCTGGCGGGCATCGTTGCCTAAGATATGTTAGGCAACGGCGCTTGGCGGCATGACCACCATGGAGGAGACCATGCGACAGTATCCTCTAGTTGTTTCAGTTCTCCTGGCCACCGTCGCGGGCGGCTGCATGCCCCCGGCCGCGACGCAGCTCGAAGCCAACAAGGAAGTCGTCCGTCAGTTCACTGATATCCTCAACGCCGCCGATTGGGACGCACTGGACGAGGTGGTGGCCGAGGACTTCCGTCGGCACAGCCAGGCCACGGCCGGTCCACCGGTGAACTCCCGCGAGGAGTTCAAGCGGCTACAGGAATCCTTCCTTGCGAGCATGCCCGACCAGCGTGTCACGATCGACATGCTCATAGCCGAGAATGACATGGTGGCGGCGTACGCGACGTACTCCGGCACCCAAACAGGCCCCATGGGTGACTTCCCGCCTACCGGGAAGCAGGCGGAGACCAAGTTCCTCGCCATCTTCCGGATGGAGGAGGGCAAGATCGCGGAGCTGTGGGCGGAGTGGGATAATCTCGCCATGCTCGCCCAGCTCGGCCTGTTTCCTCCTCCGGTCCCGGCGGGCGGATAGGGGCGCATGAGCTCGAGGCGCGGGAATGCCTGACGACCCCAAGACCCAGTACGCCGCGCTCATCGAGGAATTCGGCAAGAGCTGGGAGGCGGGTGATGCCGAGCGCTTGTGCGACGTCTTCACCGAGACGGCCGTGTTCTCGCCCGACCCGTTCGGAAGGTCTCTCCAGGGACGCCCGGCGGTGGCGGAGTACTGGAAGGACATCCCCTACGACCAATCGGAGATCTCGTTTCGCTACGGGGAGATCTTCGCGGCCGGCCCCTGGTTCTCGACCGAGTTCAAGTGCACCTTCAGGCGGCGGCGCACCGGCGAGCCGGTGGATCTGCGCGGCGCGCTCTTCTGTGAGACCGAGGAGGGGAAGATCTCGGAGATGCGGATGTACTGGCACCGGGTGAAGGGATAGCAGTGGAGTTGCTGCTCGGCACCCAGGGTTGGGACTACGGTGCCTGGGTGGGTCCGTTCTACCCTCGGGGGAGCAAGCCGGGGGAGATGCTCGCTGTCTACGGTCGGGCCTTTCAGACGGTGGAGGTCGTTTCCACGGCGTACGGCCTTCCGCCCGATCCGGCCATTCAGAAGTGGAGCCGGGATACGCCGTCCCATTTCAGGTTTGCGCTGCGACTCCCGCAGGCCATCACCCATGAGCGGCGCTTCACCGACAGCGACAAGCTGGTCCGGCGGTTCCTGGATCGGGTGAGCCCGCTGGAGGATCGCCTGGGGCCGATTCTCATCCAGATGAGTCCGGCCTTTCGAGCCGCCGGCGGCAATCAGACGGTTTTGGAGAAGTTCCTCCATGAGCTGCCATCGGGGTTTCACTGGGCGGTAGAGTTCCGGGATCCCGGATGGACGACGCCGGCGGTGGGCGAGATGTTGCGGCGGCTGAACGTGGCAACGGTGCTGGCTGACGGCCGCTGGATCCGGCGAGAGCAAATGATGGAGCTCGCGATCGAGCCCACCGCCGACTTCGCGTACGTACGTTGGCTGGGGACCGGCAAACGCCTGGCCGACTTCTCCTTCGTGCAGCTGGAGCGGGAGCGCGAGATCGAGGCGTGGGCCGGGACGGTTCGCACCTTGGGAACGCGCGTCGGCAGGGTATACGGCTACTTCAGCAATCACTTCCAGGGCCATGCGCCGCAGAGCGCGCGGAAGCTGCAGCAGTTGCTGGGACAGGATCCGGTGAGCCCGGGAGCATTGCGTGAGCAGGCTGAGCTCTTCTAATTAAGGCACGCTCCCTGAGGGGAAGGAAGCTCGTGGCGTCCCGAACAGTCCTCTTCATCGACGACGACCCAGACGTCCTGCGTACGCTCGGCGATTACTTCGAGCGCATGGGGTACGACGTTCATCGCGCGCCGTCTGGCAAGGAAGGGATCGAGCTGTGGAAGCGCGTCCAGCCGGACGTGACCGTGCTCGATCTCTACATGCCGGAGATGAACGGGCTGGAGGTGCTGGAGCAGCTGCGCCAGCGCCAGGCCATGGTGATCATGCTGACCGCCTACGGCGACGTGGAGTCGGCCGTCGAGGCGATGCGGCTCGGGGCGGAGAACTTCCTTACCAAGCCGATCGACATGTCCCACCTGGTCCAGGCGGTGGAGAAGGCTGGGGAGAAGAGCAGCCTGCACCGCGAAGTGGTCGAGCTGCGCGAGCGCCTCACCCCCAACATCAAGCGCCGTCTGCTCCGGGTAGCCCTGCTCCTCATCCTGATCGTCATTTCGGTTGCGCTGGGTCGCTGGATCGGGGATACGGGCGAGCGCGCGCGGCCCCGTGCCGACATTCCGGTGCCGGTCGATTCGCAACCCGACGCGGGGCCCGCCCCCGAGCAGGACTCCAACCCGTAGACAGCGCCGGACGGTCCTGGCCGGGCAGGAACTAGCGACGCGGCGTACCGCGTCGCTTTCTTTTCGTCATATGCGCTTCACGATGTCACGGCTGCCCCGGGTAGCGGGATTGTGCTTTCTCGTGGCGCTCGGCCCCGGCCGGCTTGCGGCCCAAGCGCCCTCCGATCCCGAGATCGTGCTCGCGACCACCACGTCGGTGCGAGACGCCGGGCTGCTGCAGGCGATCCTCCCGGCCTTCGAAGAGGCCAGCGGCTACCGCATCAAGGTGATTGCCGTGGGGAGCGGCCAGGCGATGGAGCTCGGGAGGCAAGGCGAGGCCGACATCCTCCTGCTCCACGCGCCGGACCAGGAGCGCGAGTTCGTTCGCGCGCGGTTCGGCACCGAGCGGCACGCGCTGATGCAGAATGTGTTCGTGGTTGTGGGCCCCGGCGACGATCCGGCCGGAGCGAGGGGGTCGGACGTGCTTGCGGCGTTGCGCTCGATTGCGCGGGGCCGCGTGCTGTTTGTCTCGCGGGCCGACCGCTCGGGAACGCACGTCAAGGAGTCGGGGCTGTGGGCGCTCGCCGGGGTGGAGCCCGACCGCTCGTGGTACCGCGAGTCGGGCCAGGGCATGAGTGCCACCCTCCAGATCGCCAACGAGCTACGGGCCTACACCCTAACCGACATCGGTACGCTGCTGAGTCACGAGTATCCACTGGACCTCGAGGTGCTGGTGGAGGGTGACTCGCGACTGACGAACCCCTACCACGTCGTGCTCGCCAATCCGGAGCGCTTTCCGTGGCTCAATGCGGCGGGTGCCGGTGCGCTACGAGACTACCTGCTATCGATGGAGACGCAGAGGGCCATCGGCGCGTTCGGGTGGGAGCGCTTCGGTCGGTCGCTGTTCGAACCGGCGGCGCGATAGGACCGCCGCTCTGCGTGCGTCCCCGGCCCCGAGCTTCCTCCTGATGCCCGGGGCCTTGCAGTTGGGGGAGCAGAATGCTCGCTAATCGCGCAGCCGTTGGGTTGCCTGGCGTGTTATATAGACGGACACCCAGCGATGGAGGCTGCGATGAGCATGAATCTCATGTTTCTCATCCTGACCCCGCCCGCCGTCGCGCTCGGCCTACTCAAATACCGCAGCGATTACCGGCGCCACGGCAGGACCACGGTGCTGGGAGTGATCCTCGTTCTCGCGGCGTGGTTCATGCCGATGTGCGTGGTGGGGTACTCGCTTCCGTGGGTCTTCCCGCCCGAGACCACGATGCAGCACGTGGGGTGGGGCATCATCGTCCTCTCGCTCGTGCTCTGCGTCATCCCGCTGCACCAGTTCCGCCGCGGGATGTGGATCGGTAGGAATGTCGGCGGGCTCGTGACGGACGGCGTGTATCGCTACAGCCGCAATCCGCAGTTCGCCGCTACCGCCTTGATGCCCTTTGGATACGCACTGACTGGTTGGTCCGTGATGGTCTGGGTAGGCGTTGCCGCAATGTGGCTCACGATCCACCTCACGGCGCTCGTGGAAGAGGAGCATCTGGAGTGGACGTTCGGGGACGAGTATCGCCGCTACAAGGAGGGCACGCCGCGGTACTTGTTGGTGTGATGTCGACTTGGCGGGCACCGGCAGGGCGCTGACGCCAGGCTCGGCGCCCCGGACCCTCCGCCTTACCGCCCTCCCGCCACTCGTTCTATCTTCCTATCCCATGCCCGATCTCCACCTCCTCGTGGCTCAGACCCGGCCCCGCAAGGGTGACTACGCCGAGAACCTGCGGCAGGTAGGTGCGGTGTTCGGGCAGGCGGCGGGCATGGAGGAGCCGCCGGGGCTGATCGTGTTCCCCGAGACCGCGCTCACCGGCTATTTCCTCGAGGGTGGTGTGCGCGAGCTCGCCGTCACCGCGGGGACGCTGTTCCGCGATCTCACCGCGCAACACTCCCTCTCCGGTGCTCCGCCGGTAGATATCGTGATCGGGTTTTACGAGGAGTTCCGCAACCGCCATTACAACTCGGCGCTGTACGCATCGCTCGGTGGGCCCGAGCCTGGCATCAGGCACGTGCACCGCAAGGTGTTCCTACCCACTTACGGCCTGTTCGACGAGGAGCGCTTCGTGGACCACGGACACTCGGTCCACGCCTTCGACACGCGGTGGGGCAGGATGGCGCTCGCGATCTGCGAAGACGTCTGGCACACGCTCGTGCCGATGCTTGCGGCGCTCGACGGCGCGCAGCTGTTGATCGTGCCGAGCGCATCGCCGGCTCGCGGTGTGGCGCCTGATGCCGAGCAGGGGAACGACCCGGAGAGCCGCCCCACCAGCGTACGGCGCTGGGAGATTCTGGCTCGGCAGATTGCCGACGAGCACGGCATGTACGTGGTGTTTGCCCAACTCGGTGGCTTCGAGGGAGGCAAAGGCCTCCAGGGCAGCTCGCTGGTGGTGGGACCGCAGGGCGACGTGCTGGTGCGCGGACCCGTGTTCGACGAGGCCCTCCTATCCGCCAGGCTCGACTACGACCAGATCACGCGGGCGCGATCGGAGCAGCCGCTGTTGGCCGACCTGGAGCTCCAGTTGCTGAACCTGCTCAGAGCTTCAGAAGCCACGCGCCCCGCCCTGGAGTACGATCCGGAGGACGAGTGCCCCCGCACGCCGAAGCCCGCCAAGCCGGCCGAGCACGAGGTGCGGGTCGAGGTGGGATCGGGCGATCCGACCGCGATCGACCCCGCCCTCACCGAGCGGTGGCTCGTGAGCTTCCTGCGGGATGAGCTTGCGCGGCGCGGGTTCGAGAGGGGGATCGTGGGGCTTTCGGGCGGCGTGGATAGCGCGGTCACGGCCGCGCTCGCCGCGCGGGCGCTGGGCAAGCAGAACGTGATCGGCGTGCGCATGCCGTACCGCACGTCGAGCAAGGAGAGTCTGGAGCACGCCGGGCTGGTGGCGCAGGAGCTCGGGATCGAGCTGTTGACCGTGGATATCGCGGCGGCTGTGGATGCGTATCTGGACGCGGCCGATCCGGAGGCCGACCCCACCCGCCGCGGCAATGTGATGGCCCGCATGCGCATGATCACGCTGTTCGACCTGTCGGCGAAACACCGGGCGCTACCGCTGGGCACGGGGAACAAGACCGAGCGCCTGCTCGGTTACTTCACGTGGCACGGCGACGACGCGCCGCCGGTCAATCCCCTGGGCGACCTGTTCAAGACCCAGGTGATCACGCTGGCACGGCATCTCGGTGTCCCGGACGCGGTTGTCGCGAAGCCCGCGACAGCCGACCTCGTCGCGGGACAGACCGACGAGGCTGACTTGGGTATCACCTACGAAAGCGCTGACCGGATCCTCCACTGGCTCCTGCTGGGCTACAAGCAGAGCCAGGTGAGTGCCATGGGGTTCGATGCAAAGGACGTCGAGACGGTGGCACGCCGGCTGCACTCGACCCACTGGAAACGGCGCCTTCCCACGGTCGCGATGGTGAGCAGCACGACGATCGGGGAGAGCTACCTGCGGCCGGTGGACTACTAACGTCATGCCGTTCACCTATCAGATCGACGCCAAGCGCAGCCTCGTGACGGTCGAGGCCAGCGGCAGTATCACGTCCCAAGAGGCCTTCGCGACGTTCGACGAGGTGGTAGCGCATCCCGAATTCCGACCGGAGATGAAGGTGCTGTCGGATCACCGAGAGCTGGAGACGGTCGTGAGCGTGGAGTTCGTGAGGATGTTTCTCGGGCGTGTGAGCCAGATGAAGGAGGCCCTGCGGCAGGCACGCTGGGCGTTCGTGGAACGCGGACTGGTGCGGTACGGGATGGCGCGCATGGCCTCGATCCTGTCCGATCCGCTGGGAATCCAGCTGCGCGCATTCCGTAGTATGTCCGAGGCCCGCGAGTGGCTCGGACTGGAGGAAGAGTGATGGCTGCCGCAGCCGATCCCACCCCCCGGCCGGTCGCCGAGTCGCAGACCACCATGACCGAGCTCATGATGCCCAGCATGGCCAACAACCGCGGCAACGTATTCGGCGGTGTCATTCTGTCGCTGGTGGACAAGGCGGGAGCGGTGAGCGCGATCCGACACGCGGGCGGGCCCTGCGTCACCGTCTCGGTGGATCGGATCGACTTCCGCGAGCCCATCCACCTCGGGGAGCTCGTGACCGCCCAGGCGAGCGTGAACTTCGTAGGCAAGACCTCCATGGAGGTGGGCGTGCGCGTGGAGGCGGAGGACGTGCCCTCGGGGAGCCGGCGCCACACCAACAGCTGCTATCTCACCTTCGTGGCGATCGATGAGAGCGGCCGGCCCCGCCAGGTCCCACCGATCGTGCCGCAGAGCGACGAGGAGAGGCGGCGCCACGAGGCGGCGAAGACCAGGCGGGCGCTGCGCCGGCAGGCCGAGACCGGATGAAGTACGAGCGCGTCGCGGTAGTGCTCAGCGGGGGAGGGGCGAAGGCCGCCGCCCACGCGGGGGCGATGCGCGCACTGGAGGAGTGGGAGGTGAAGCCGGCCCACTACGTTGGTACGTCCATGGGGGCGGTCGTGGCCGCGATGTTCGCCTGCGGCCTGTGTTACGACGACGTGCTGAAGCGCATGTTGCTGATCTCGCGACAGGACGTCGCCACGCCTTCCACCTCACTGCTGCTAGGGCCGTTCGCCACCAGTCTCCTCTCGGGCAAGAAGCTGAGGGACGCGATCAGCGAGCTGGTCCCGGCCGAAGCGTTCTCCGATCTGAAGACCCCGCTCACGGTGACGGCAGTGGACAGCCGTACCGGCCAGCTCGCGTTGTTCGGTGCGATGGGCTTCGAGCGAGTCTCGCTGGTGCAGGCGCTGTATGCGTCGTGCGCGTTGCCCATCTACTACCCGCCCGCGGTGATCCAGGACCGGGAGTTCGTGGACGGGGGGCTCAGGGCCGTGCTGCCGCTCGACGTGGCCAACGAGGCGGAGCCCGATCTGATCGTGGCGTCGGAAGCCGGCCCCTCGTTCTTCGCCGACCCGGTGGAGCCTGCATTCCCGGTTCCGCCGATGGTCACGGCCCACAACGAGTCGATGCGGATTCTCATGGCCGCCCAGACCGAGGAGACCATTGCCCGCTGGCGGGACGGGCCGGTGCCTCTGGTCCTGGTGCGGCCACACCTGGGGAGTGGTGCGACTTTTGCCATGAGCAGAGTGGTAGGGTATGTCGAGGAGGGGTATCGCGCGGCGCAGCGGGCGCTGCGGGAGTACCTGGACGCGGAGTGAGTCGGCCCACCTTGCCCAGCGGGCCAGTGATTACCTTTCAGCGCATGCCGAACTCGGGGCTTTGTACCACCCCCTCCGGACGCCCCGCGGCGAGGTGCGCTCATGGCTGAGAAGACGGCGGTCCGGTACTTCACGCTGGAAGAGGCGAACTCCACGATTCCGTACGTCTCCCGTATTGTGGGGGACATCGTCGTGGAGTACGAGAAGTGGCGCGACTGCATCTTCCGCTATGAAGTGCTCGCGGCCAAGAGCACGGCCGAGAGCGAGGCCGAGACCTCGGAGCAGGAAGAGCTCCGTCAGGAAGTGGACTCCGTCGCGCAACGCATCAACGCCTACATCGACGAACTCTCCAAGGTCGGCTGCATCTTCAAGGGTTTCGATGGTGGTCTCGTGGATTTCCGCAGCCAGCTCGAGGAACGGGATGTCTTCCTCTGCTGGAAGATGGGAGAGCCCGAGATCCAACACTGGCACGAGCTGGATTCCGGGTTCGCCGGCCGCCAGCCGCTGGTGCCCGAGTTCCAGAAGGGAGAGTCTGACTAGTGGTCCTCTTCGTGCACATGCTGGGTATCGTGTTCTGGATCGGTGGGGCTCTCGTCGCCCTCGCCATCGACTACGGAGTGAAGGAAGAGAGTCCGGAGGTGCGGGTGGGTGTCGCGCGACAACTGGCTCGGGTGCACACCATGGTGATCGGGCTCGGTGCGCTGCTGGCGACTGCCACGGGGGTGCTGCTGGCCCTGGGGCTGGAGACGAGCGAGCGGGCCGAAGCCATGCGGGAGCCGAGGATGTGGCTGATGCAGCTGGCCGGGGCTCTCGGCGGCCTGGTCGTCCTGTTCGTGGCGTTGCCCACGGCGGTCCGCATGGGCGGGCTCGCCGTCACGACCGAGGGAGGGGAGCTGCTCCCCGCGTTCGAGGTCTATCGCAAGCGCCTCAACGTGGTCACGATCATCGGATGGGTCTTCGCGGTGATCGCCCTCTTCGCGTGGGAAGTGCTCTGAGGATCGCTGGTGGCTGAGGAGCGCTGGCGGCTCTCGTCCGCCTACCGTATCCCCATCGAGGGCAAGGCGAAGCTGGACATCCGGCGCTACCTGGGCCGGGGCTTCCTGCAGGCGGCCACCCACATGGGCCGCGTCTCCAACCTCGTCGCCGAGATCTTCCGCGCCCTGCCCGAGTGGCGGATCTGGCTGCCGCGCACGTGGGAGCAGGCGTACCAGGTGGGGGTGGGGTCGCTGTTCATTGTGTTGCTCACTGCGGCGTTCGCCGGGGGCGTGACCTCGCTGCAGGCGGGCTACCAGTTCACGGCCACCATTCCAGTGTACTTCGCTGCGGGAGTCATCACCCAGTCGCTGATTCTCGAGCTGGGACCGGTGCTCACCGCGCTCATCTTGGCCGGCCGCGTGGGGGCCCGGTACGCCGCCGAGCTGGGCACGATGCGCGTCACCGAGCAGATCGACGCCCTGGAGAGCCTGGGCCGCTCTCCTGTGTCGCACCTGGTCATCCCGCGGGTGCTGGCAGGCACGCTCATGCTTCCGGTGCTGGTGATCTTCGCCGACGTGACGGGGATCCTCTCCGGGTGGCTCGCGGCCAGACACACACTGGATATCTCCAACCACGACTTCATCTACGGCGCGCGGTACTTCTTCAAGCCGTACGACCTGTGGTACTCGCTGTTCAAGTCGTTCTTCTTCGGTCTCGCCGTGACGTTCGTACCGTGCTACATGGGGTTTAGCACGGGGAAGGGGGCTGAGGGAGTCGGCAAAGCGACGACCGGGGCGGTGGTGTCAAGCTCCGTGCTCATCCTGTTCCTGGACGCGTTGCTGTCGGAGTTGTTGCTGTGATGACGGTGCCGCGCACGCGGCTAGCCGTGCCCCGTCTTCCGCTTCCCCCTTCCCGTCCGACACGCCGGTCGCACGGGACATTCCCCGCACTTCGGTCGTTGGGCGACGCAGTAGCGTGCTCCCAGGTCCATCATGGCCTGGTTGAACTCCCACGCGGTGGCGGCCCGGGTGGGGAGCAGGCGCTCGGCGAGATGCCACAGTTGGCGTTCGCCCCCGCCGTCGCGGCCGAACCGGGGGCGGAATACCCGCTTGAGCACGCGCGCGACGTTTGTGTCGACGGCCGCCGCGCGACGCTCGTAGGCGAAGCTGGCCACCGCGCCGGCGGTGTAGCGGCCCACGCCGGGGAGCTGCGTGAGCGTCTTGGGATCGTCAGGGATCGATCCGCCGTGTTCGGTGACGACGGTGCGGGCGAGGCGGTGCAGATTGGCGGCGCGGCGATAGTAGCCGAGCCCGTCCCACGCCTCTCGAACTTGTCGTGGTCGCGCTGCGGCGAGTGCGTCGACGGTGGGGAAGCGCTCCAGGAAGCGGAGGTAGAACTGCTCCACGCGCTTGACCTGGGTCTGCTGCAGCATGAACTCGGAAACGAGCACACGGTACGGGTCGCGTGTCGTGCGCCATGGCAGCTCGCGCCCCACCTTGCGGAACCACTTGAGGAGGCGGCGCTTGAAGCGGAGGGCGTTCGCGTGCTGAGCCATGGCGGGGCAAGATAGATGATCCGCCTGGTCGGCGTCCACAAGCAGTTCGGCGACAACATCGTGCTCGATGGGGTGGATCTCAACGTCGAGGACGGCGAGACGCTGGCCCTGCTGGGGCCATCGGGCGTGGGAAAGAGCGTGCTCCTCAAGCACATCAACGGGTTGATCCACCCGGATGCCGGTGAGGTGTACGTGGATGGGCAGTCGGTCCCGCTGATGCACCGCAAGGAGTTAGCGCGGCTGCGCACCCGCATCGGCTACGTGTTTCAATTCGGCGCGCTGTTCGATTCCATGAGCGTGTTCGACAATGTGAGGCTGGGGATCACCGACCATGCGTCCTCCTCGGACGAGCACTATTGCCAGATGCGGGTGCAGGAGTGCCTCGACCTGGTGAACCTCGCGCCCGAGACCGCCCTGAAATTCCCGGCGGATCTGTCGGGCGGCATGAAGAAGCGTGTGGGAATCGCGCGGGCCATCGCGGGGCAGCCCACGTACCTGCTGTACGACGAGCCGACGTCGGGGCTCGACCCGGTGAACGCCGACATCATCGATGCGCTGGTCAAGAAGTTGCAGAATGAGTTGGGAGTCACCAGTATCGTGGTGTCGCACGATGTGCGTGGCTCGTTCCGCGTCGGGAGTCGCGTCGCGCTGCTCGCCGAGGGGAAGATCCGGCACGTGGGTCTGCCGGACAGCTTCCAGGATTCGCGCGACCCGGCAGTCCGGCAGTTCCTCGAGCGAGACTTCGGTCAGTAAGGACTGAGCGACCAGGGATATGGATCTCTACTACAAGCAGGAAATCACGGTCGGGGTGCTGGTCATCACTGCACTGGCCATCATGGTCGCCGGGCTCTTCTGGCTCACTAGCCAGGACGTGTTCGGGCGCGGCAGGGTCACGGTCCCCGTCCAGTTCCAGACGGTGAGCGGGCTCAACAAGGGCGACCCCGTACAGATCTCCGGCGTGACGGTGGGAGAGGTGCGGGCGGTGGAGTTGCAGGAGATCGGACGGGTGATGGTGTACATCCGGGTCGATCGCAACGTGGAGCCCCGGGTGGATGCGCGGGCCCAGATCCGCTCGCTGGACTTCCTCGGCGCCAAGTTCGTGGCCTACTCGCCGGGCACCGCGGAGCAACCCCTTCCCGATGGGTCGACCGTCATCGGAGTGGATGAGACGGAGCTCGCCGAGAGCGCGGTCACGCTGGCCGAGGAGGCGACCCGTACGCTGCTGCGGGCCCAGGACATCATGAGTGAGGACGTGGTGAGCCAGGTGAAGGCCACCATGGCCGCTGCCGAGCGGGCACTGGACGTGGTCGCCCGGGTCGGGGACGGGCCGATGATCGAGAGCGCGACCAGTTCCCTCCGGTCGGTGCAGAGCGCCGCGGCCTCGCTTGACTCGATCGTGTCCAACCCCTCCATCCAGGAATCCCTCAACCAGCTCGATGAGATCACCGAGGGCGTGAAGGAGATGACGGATGGACTGGCGTCGGTCACGCAGCAGCTCGCGCTGATGCTCGAGCAGATGCGCGCGCCCGAGGGCACGACCGGGCGCCTGATGACCGACAGCACGCTCTATGTCGACATGCACGAGACGCTGGTGGCTCTCAGGAAGCTGCTGGACGATGTGCGGGAGCGGCCGGGGCGCTACGTCAATGTGAAGGTCTTCTAGCGGCCGCCTCCTATTGGAGTCAACGAGGCGCCCGGCAACAGCCGGGCGCCTTTTTCTTGGCTTGACGTCCACTTGACGCGAGCCCGGCAGGGTGGTGCCCAGACAACGATCATCACCACCACAGGAGGCTACCATGAAGGCTCTCGTGCATCTGGGTGCGCTGTGCGTCGTGCTGTGTCTGGGTGGGTGCGACGACTCTTCGCTGACCCAGCCGGAGCCGGGCGACGATCCCGGAATCGAAGCCCACCGCAGCCACGAGTTCGGAGCACGCCGTATCAGTGCGCTCTCCCGCAACCTCTACATCGGTTTCAATGTGGACGAGACGATCGCCGCGCTGGCGACCCCGGATCCTGGCGACGACTTGGCAGCGATCCAGAACGCGATCGAGACGCTCATCGCCACCGACTTCCCGACACGTGCTGGAGCGATGGTGGACGAGGTTGCCCGCCTGAAGCCCGATTTCCTGGGACTTCAGGAGGTGTACGATCTCGACATCAATATCCCCGGGCTGCCCGCGATCCACCTTCCGTTCCTGGCGATCTTCGAGGCCAAGTTGATCGAGCGGGGTCTCAACTACGTGATCGCGGCGGAGGACACCGTCACCGATGCGCAGCTTCCCGGCATCCGCCTGGTGGACCACGATATCATGTTCGTGAATGCCGACCGGGTGGAGCTGCATGAGAGCGCGGGCGACACGTTCAGCGTCAACCTGAACGACCCCTTCGGGATCGGCGTGAACATCGTGCGTGGCTGGACGAAGG
>JBDGXT010000200.1:0-4881 GCA_039584455.1 Gemmatimonadota bacterium | reverse complement strand
CATGAGCCGGTAGAGGTTCCCCTCGTAGGAGATGAAGGCCACGAGTCCGGCCAGCACCTGCTGTTCGGTGGTGGCGGTGAACGAGAGCGAGGCCGCGGGAAGCCCGTTGATGTCACCGGACTGGGAGCGGCCGACCTGCACGCCCTCCATGGCCGCGAACGAGCGCGCGGCGGCGTCGGGCGAGGCCTCGTCGGACAGGTCGAGCTGGATGAGGGCATCCTCCCGTGAGCTCTGCGCCGCGACGCGCCGCTTGCTGTTCACCGTCTGCCACCCCGCCGGGAAGTCGAACCGGAACGCGAGGTCGGGATGGTAGAACACGTTCTCCCGGAAGAAGCCCTCGCGGGGGTTGGTGCCGTAGGTCATGCCGTTGAGCCGCTGCAGGTACTCGACCTGGCGCACCATCGTGCCCTCGACCGCGAGCGTATCGATCTGCGCCAGCATCCGCTCCTTGCGGTCCTCGGGATCCGGGTGGGTGGAGAGCCACCCCGGTACCCCTCCGGCGCCGCTCGCCGCGCTCACGTCTCCCAGCATCTCGTACACGTCGGGCATCTCGCGGGGGTCGTAGCCGGCGCGGCTCATGTACCGCAACCCCAGGTCATCGGCTTGCCGCTCGTCATCCCGACTGAACTTGAGGAACAGCAGCTGCAGGCTCGCCGCCGCTATGCCGAGATAGTCCTGCACCTCGGGCACCAGCACCGCGCCGGCCACGAGCCCCACCTGCGCCAGCTGCTGCTGCGTCATCTGTTGCGCCGAGTGCCGCGCCGTGACGTGCCCGATCTCGTGTCCCAGCACCGAGACCAGCTCGGCCTCGGAGTTGAAGTGGGCCATGATCCCGCGGGTGATGTAGATGTACCCGCCGGGCAGCGCGAACGCGTTGACCAGGGGATCGTCCACCACCCGGAAAGTCCAGGGCAGATTGGGCCGCTCCGCGACGCTCACCAGGTCGTAGCCCAAGTTGGCTACGTAGCTCTGGATCGCCGTGTCGGGGTAGATGCCAAAGGCCGCCGACACCTGCGGATCGGCCTCCCGCCCCATGGCAACCTCCTGGCCCTCGCTGACCAGCATGAACTCCCGCTCTCCGGTGGCCGGGTTCACGGCGCAAGACGCGAGGCTCGCGGCGGCGAGCGTCAGGAGTAAGAGGCGAAGGGTCTTCATCGTCGGACACCGACTGGATGGGTGCGCCACTAAGATGGGGCGGCAATGGCCCGAGAGCCACACCGCCCCATGCAGGTCGCCAAGGCAGGTCGGTCTACGGCGTCAGCAGCTCCTCGAACAGCGCGATGGCACGTGGATCGCCGCTCTGTCCCAACCAGAAGATGGCCTGCTTCAGGATACGCGGGTCCTGGTGCGTGCGCGCGACCCGCACGAGGATCGGCACCCCCTCGTCATCGGGCAACTGGGACAGTGCGAATACCGCGCTCTTACGCACGGTGAGGTCCTCATCCTCGTCCAGCACGATCTCCTCGAGCCCCGCGGCCGCCGCCTCGCCGGCTGCCTGGGAGAGCCAGAATACCGCCGCCTTCCTCGTTTCCCGCGGCCGGTCGTCGGCCTTGGCGATACGCAGCAGGCCGGGCCACACCTCGGCGCTGTCGGCCAGGATGGCCGGCATGATGGCGTGCTTGGAGACGTGCGTGCGAGCGGTGGCCGCGAGGTCCAGGAAGTACTGAGCCGCCTCCGGCGCCGGGACCATGCCCAGGTCCGTCACGTTGGCGCGGTCCCGCCAGCGGCCGCCCACGTAGGTGTCCAGGTCCACGATCTCGCCGCCGCTGACGTCGATCACGACGCGCACCGGACCGGGCTCGCACCAGCTCTCCCAGTCGTCGGTGCTGTGACTCCTGTGCGTGTTGATGTTGCGTCCGTCCCCGCACACGCCCGGCTTGGCGGTGAAGCTCATTCGCACCTGGCCGTCGCGCACGCCGTCCACCTGGTCGGCGAGCGACTGGCTCCGCGCCGGCACGGCCGTCACGACCGCGGCGGCGAGAAGCACGACCGCGCCAACAGAGGTCTTCGAGGTCATTGTCCGATGATCTCCAGCAGGAAGTCCGCCACCCGCGGGTCATTCGTGTGCCCCAGCCAGAAGATCGCCTTCTTCTGTAGGTCGGGGTCGGTCTCGGTGCGCGCAATGGTCATCAAGTAATCCACCGCCTCGGGCTCGTCGCGCTGGGACAGCCCGAAGATCACGCGCTCCTTGAGCCGGCGGGTCTCGAGCTCGCCGTACAGCTGCTGCAGGAACCCCACGTTCCCCGCATCGTCGTGCTGGCTCAGCCAGAAGATCGCCTTCTCCCTCAAGGCATCGGGTTGCTCCGCGCTCTGCGCGTACGTCTGCAGGGCCAGCCCGGCCCGCTCGCTGTCGTGCTGGGAGAGGGCGAAGAGCGCCTTCTCCTGCACCTCGTGGTCCGTGGAGTGCATCAACAAGGAATCCAGCGCGGTCACCGTCGCCTCGCCCGGCACCTGCGACAACCAGAACACTGCCTTGGCGCGGACGTCGGCGTCCGGATCGTCGCGCACCACGTCGAGCAGGATGGAGGCGGTCTCGGCGGTCTCGTGTTGCGAGATCACGAACACCGCCTTCTCTCGCAGCTCTCTCGAGCAGGGATCACGCCGCTCGAGCACCTTCACCAGGATCGGCACCGCCTGCTCGGCGTCCATCTGCAGCAGCGCGTTCATGGCGGCGCGCTGTAGCTCCTGGTCCTCGCATTCCTGCAGGACCCCGCTCCACGTCGGAGCCACGGGCGCGTCATAGGACACGCCGGTGAGCGTGATGCCGCCGATCACTGCCACTATGGGAAAGAACCGCATCGTTCGTTCTCCTCGTCAGTGCACCACGCTTAGGGCACTTCCTGCGTGATGAGCTCGAGCAGGAAGTCCGCCACTCTGGGATCATCCGTCTGCCCCAGCCAGAACACGGCCTTCTTGCGCAGGTCTGGATCGGGCTCGTTGCGTGCGATGTCCATCAGCTTGTCGATCACCTCGGGCTCGTGCCGCTGCGAGAACACGAAGATGAGCTGGTTCTTCATGTCGAGGTCGGCCATGGTGTCATACAGCCGCACCAGGTCGGCCGTGCTCACCTCGTGGCTCTGGCCCGCCCAGAAGAGCGCCTTCTTGCGCATCTCCAGCGACTCGTCGGGATCCAGTGCCCGGTCCATCAGCCAGCGCGAGTCCTCCTCGGTGCCGCCCTGAGAGATCGCGAAGATCACGCGCTCCCTGAGCTCCGCGCTGCGGAGCCGGCCGTACAGCTCCCGCAGGAAGTCCCGGTTCTCGGGATCGTGGTGCTGCCCGATCCAGAAGATTGCCTTCTCCTTGAGCTCCTCCGGCACGTCGTCCCGCTGCACGTAGTTGCGCAGGCCCTGCATCGCCCGGTCGCTCGCATGCTGCGACAGCGCGAACACCGCCTTCTCCTGCACCTCGCGGTCGGTAGAGTGGAGCAGCACGGAGTCGAGCGCGATCACCGCTTCCTCGGTCGGCACCTGCGAGAGCCAGAACACCGCCTGGGCGCGCACCTCGGGGTCGGGATCGTTACGCACCACGTCCAGCATGATCTCGGCCGTCTCGTCGGTTTGCTGCTGCGAGATGATGAACACCGCCTTGCGCCGCAGCTCCACCGAGCCCTCGTCGCGCTTCTCCAGCACCTTGCGAAGGATGTTCTCCAGCACCTTGCGAAGGATGGGAACCGCCTGCTCGGCGTCCATCTGCAACAGCGCGTTGAGCGCGGCGACCCTGAGATCATCCTCGTGCCGCTGCGGCCTGGGAGGGCGCGGGGGCCGATCGGGACCCTTGGGACGCGGGGGCCGGTCGGGGCGCACCGGCGCCACGGTCACTGCGACGTCGACAGTGGGCTCCACCGGAGCCGCGGCGATCGCCACGTCCTCGGCGGCCTCCGCATCACCCCGGCGCAGCAGCTCGCGCGCCACCCTCAGGTCCTCGGTGTTGCCACCGCGATACCGCGCGTAGGCCTCCCAGTAGAAGGCATCGGCCACGTACCCGGAGTTTGGATACCGCGCCCGGATGGTGGCGAAGTAGTCGGCCGCCTCCCGGTAATCGCCGGCGTTCAGCGCTCTGCGCCCCGCGCGGTACAGTGAATCGGCTGGATCCTGCGGCAGCAGGTCCGCAGGCTGCACCTCCGCAGTGGGCGCTGCAACCGCGCTCAGCCCGGCAGCCGCAGCCACCGGCTCCTGCGCGTACGCCGCGGCGGTCACGCCAGCCCACAGGGTGATGAGTCCGAGAATCGTGGTCATCTTCCGCATCAGAGCACTCCTTGCACGCCGACCATACCTGGCTGGCCGGTCAACGCCGTCTGCAACCGGAGCAGCACGCTGCGCCGCTCCATGCTGTCGTCGATCAAGTCCAACTCCTCGTTGTCCTGCTGTCCCGCGAACTGCGAGATCTGCACCAGCACCAGCTCGACGTCCTCCAGCAGCGTGCGCAGCTGGGCGTCGTCCGATGCCGGGGAGTCGAGCAGCAGTCGCGTGGTGCCGAGCAGGCGCCGGGCCTGGTCCGGTGAGTCACTCACTGTCCGTCCCGTGCGCGCATCCACCCGGAATGCGGTGAGGAACATCTCCACCTGCCCGAGGTGCTCGCTCGCCGCGAACTGGTACGCCGCGCTGCGCCCCGCCGCCTCAGCTGCCGGCTCAGCGTCGGGACCCTCCGCGAGCTGCGTCTCGGCTCCCCGCGGCATGAGTCTCCCGATGCCGATGCCGAGCACCAGCGCAGCCGCGATGCCCACGCCCCAGCGCACCACGGGCGAGCGGAACGCGCCGCGCTGCCACTGCCAGGCCCGGCGCGCGCGCTCCGCCTCTTGCGCCCGCTGCGCCGCCCGGATCGCCTGCCACATCTCTGCCCGTGGCGGCTCCGGCGGCCGGTGGTAGTCCTGCGCTGCGTCGC
>JBDGXT010000018.1:0-13341 GCA_039584455.1 Gemmatimonadota bacterium | reverse complement strand
GCCAGCTCGTCGTCGTCCAGCTCGCTCACCTTCTGCGAGTTGAGCCAGTATTCGCCCCTGGTGGGCGTGTCGAGGCACCCGATCAGGTTCATGAGCGTGGATTTGCCCGAGCCCGAGGGCCCCATGATCGCGGTGAACTCGTTCCGCTTGATCTGGAGACTCACGTCCCGCAGCGCATGCACGATCTCCGACCCGAGCTCGTAGTCGCGCGTGAGCTTGTGCGTCAGGATGATGATGTCCGGTTGCGGGACGTCACCCGTTACGAAATCCATGTGCTTCACGGCACTGGTCATGCTCATCCTCCGTACCTAGGTGGCGGTTGCGTGATCGCTACAGCCTAACGCAGTATCGCCGGCGCGAGTTGCCCGCTAGCGCCGCTCACCGTGGAGCCGCCGATGTTCGCGAACACTGTCGCTTCGCGCGATGAGGTCCTCGTAGGTTGCCTGCTGTTCCTGGTCGAGCACCGCCAGGATCTCGTCACGAATCTGGAGGCGCAGCGAGTCGAGCCTCGGGTGCACGTCCTGCCACAGCTGGTGCATCGCCTCCTGGCGCCGCTCCAGGATCTTGGCCACGGATTCCTGTTGTGCGGCGGTGAGGTCGAGCCGCTCGGCGAGCCGCTCGGCATAGCTCGCATGCTCACGGGAGCGGGAACGCCGGCCGTCGTCGTCGTCACCCCACGCGGCCATGGCGACGCCACCCACGGCAATGCCCAGCAGGAAGGTGGCTGCCAACAGGCTCGCCGCGAGCGTCTTGGATCGATTGCCCATTCCGCTATTCCTCCTATGGCTCCAGCCTATGGCTCCAGCGCCAGGCCGAGCACGAGGTCCACTTCGGGTGCTTGCTCACCGGCCAGCAGGACTGGGACGGCCAGTGCACTGTCCGCCGTCGTGAGGGGATCACCCAGCGCGGTGGTTCCGTTCACGGGTGCGCCGCCACCCTGGGTCATGGCGCCCAGCCAGAATCCCGCCGCCGCCACCGCGAGCAAGGCGGCAACCAGTCCGGGTCGTGCCCACGCGGAGAGCTCCTGGTACCACAGCCCGGCGCTGCCCAGGTCCGCCTCCGCCGCCTCCACGACACGGCGGGCAAACGCCGCATCGTCGTCGGTCGCCAGGGCCGCCCGGAGCGCCGCTCCCAGCACGGGATCGGGCCGATGGTCGAAAGGTGAGGTCGAGTTCATCCGGTCTCCTCCGCCCAGTCCTTCCAGGCGCCGAGCTCGCTTCTGAGGGCGCGCCGCGCGTGAAACACATCCGATCGCGCCGTGCCCTCCGGGACCCCCAAAACCTGGGCGATTTCCCGGTGCGAATATCCCTCCACGTCGAACAGCACGATGGCGACCCGTTGCCGCTCGGGCAGCGTTCCCAGCGCGGCCACCACCGCGTCCTGAAAGCCGCGTCGGTCGGTCACAATGTCCGGCGGAGCCTCGCCGGTTCCGAGCCGCTCCGACAGGGGCTCTGCCGTCCGGACCTTCTGCCTTCTGCGCCGGTCATACGCCGCGTTGGTCACGATCCGCATGAGCCAGGGCCCGAAGGGCCGCTCCGGATCGTACCGGCCCAGATGCCGTAACGCAGCGAGGAAGCCGTCCTGGGCGGCGTCATCCGCCTCATCGGGGTCCCCCAACACCGCCCGCGCGACCCGCCGCGCCTGGCCGGCGTGGCGCCCCACCAACTCGCCGAACGCCTCCCGATCGCCCGCCTGGGCGAGGGCCGCCAGCTCGGCGTCCGTCATATCGGGATTACGCATGAGGGCTTGTCGGCGTTGAGATGGTCCCTGAATGAGGCAGGCCCGGCCGAAGGTCCGGGCCCACGGTGCCCTGGGTTAGACGTCTTGCCGGCTGCGGTGTTACCCGGCGCCCAGGCCCAACTCTTTCTCGATCGGGTGCAGCGCCTCGATCACGAACTGGACGTGCTCCTCCAGGGGCACCCCTAGCTCTTCGGTACCCTGCCTGACCTCGTCGCGGTTCACGCCCTTGGCGAAGGCCTTGTCCTTGAGCTTCTTTTTCACGCTCTTGACCGTGAGGTCCTCGAAGCTCTTGGACGGGCGTACCAGCACGCAGGCGACGAGGAAGCCGCACAGCTCGTCCACCGCGAAGAGCGTCTTGGCCATGAGCGACTCACGCGGTACACCGGTGTACGAGGCGTGCCCCATGATGGCGCTGAGCATGTCCTCGGGCACACCCCGCTCCCGCAGCACCCCCACACCATACGAGGGATGTTCCTCGGTGGGCGAATGCGCGTCGTTGGGATAGCGCTCGTAGTCAAAGTCGTGCAGCAGGCCCACCACTCCCCACGTCTCCTCGTCCTCGCCCTGCTTGCGGGCATAGGCCCGCATGGCCGCCTCCACCGCATACATGTGCTTGCGGAGCGCGTCCGACGGTGTGTACTCGTGCATCAGCGCCAGCGCTTCCTCGCGGTTCATGCGCGCCTCCTAATCTCCCAGCCAGCGTTCCCGCCAGCGCTCGTACACCACCAGAGGCCACAGAGCCCTGGCGTGGTTGGCCCGGCCGCGGCGGTGCTCCGACAGAAGTTGCCGCACGCGCTCTCCTCGCAACACCCCTTGGGCGCGGAGCCGGTCCGCATCGAGCAGCCGATCCGCCTCGGTGCGCAGCCCGTCGTTGATCCACGCCGCCACGGGAACCGAGAGGCCCCGCTTCCTGCGATGTACGACCCGCCGTGGCAGCCAGCGCCGGGCGACCCGCTTGAGGAGCCACTTGGTGGTGAGGCCACGCAGCTTGAGGGAGGTGGGGAGCCCGAGCGCGCACGTCGTGAGGTCCCGGTCGAGGAAGGGGGAACGTGCCTCCAGCGAGAACAGCATCGTGGCATGGTCCACCTTGGGGAGCAGGTCGTCGCGCAGGTACGTGAGGTAGTCGAACAGCATCGCCTGCCGCAGCGGGTCGGGATCGCCGCGCACCACCTGCAGCCACGGCGGGTCGTGCCGCTCCTCCGCCCCGGTCCCCAGGTCCAGTCCGGTGCCGAACCAGGCCACGTGCCGCTCGAGGGTCTCCAGTTCCGCGTGCGCCACGAACCGCTTGAGCAGGAATTCGAGCGGGACCTTGCCGGTCGAAGTCGGCAGGGCGTTCACGATGCCGCGGACGGCGCGCTTGGCGGTCGCGGGAAGGGCCGCGTACGCCGGTGCCGCCCGGTGACCGAGGTAGGTCGGGTAGCCGCCAAACAGCTCGTCGGCCCCCTCCCCGCTCAGGACCACGCCCACGTGCTCCCGGGCGGCCTGGGCGAGCAGGCAGGTGGGAAGGATGGCGGGGTCGGCGATCGGTTCGGCGACGCGGTGCGTGACCAGGTCGAAGGCTTCGTGCAAGTCATGATCCCCGACCCGCACCGTCAGATGCCGGGTGCCGAGCCGCTGAGCCAACGCGTTCGCGTAACCGCTCTCATCAAAGTCGGCTCGACCGAAGCCGACCGTGAACGTGTGCAGCTCCGTTGGTGTCCGGGCCCGAGCGGCGAGCGTCGCCAGGAGCGACGAGTCCAGGCCCCCACTCGTGAACACGCCCACCGGCACGTCGGCGGCGAGCTGCTTGCGTACCGCCAGCTGCAGATGGTCGGCGAGTCGCTGCTCGGCGCGCTCCGTGGACATCGGCTCGACCGGGATCAGTTCCGGAACCCAATAGCGCATCGCTCCGTGTCCCTGCGCGTCGAAGCTCACGACCGTGCCGGCCTCCACCTTGCTGATGGTGCTGAACATCGTGCGTGGCTCCGGCACGTAGCCGAAGGTCAGGTATTCGTCGAGGGCGACGGAGTCGAGGTCGCGCGGGAGGTGCGGATGCTCCAGCAGCGCCTGCACCTCTGAAGCGAACCACACGGCGTCACCGAGCCGAGCGTAGAACAGCGGCTTCTCTCCCGCGCGGTCGCGGACCAGCAGCAGGCGCGCTCGTCGCGCGTCCCAGATCGCAAGGGCAAACATCCCATCCAGCTCCGCGACGCCCGCGGGACCGCGGTCCAGGTAGAGCGGCAGGATCGGCTCGATGTCGGAGCGGGAGCGGTAAGGGTATCGGCAATAGCGCGCCCGCAGGTCCGCGGCGTTGTAGATGGCCCCGTTGCACCCGAGCCAGACGGTTCCGTCCGGGGTCGTGAACGGCTGCGCGGCCCGGGGCAGCGGGTCGGTGATCCGCAGCCGCTCGGTGCCGACCATGGCGTGCGGCGAGGCGAGCACGGCATGGTCGTCCGGGCCGCGATGCCGGAGCGTTTGGCCCATGCGCTCCACGACGGCGGCCGCATCCGGCACTGCCTCTCCAAACGTCACCATGCCGTAGATGCCGCACATGCAGGGAATGTAGTGCTACGGGCGGGAGTGCTACTCGGCCGGCTGGGTGGGCGATCCCTCCGCCAGCTGCTCCTCCCCACACGGGCCGTAAGCCGCGTACTTGCGCGTCTCCACCAGTGGAGCGAGCTGCGCCGCCAACACCGTGCGCGCGGCGTCATCGTCCGCGCGGGTGACGAACACGGTGGGGTGGGTGCACGCGATGAGCTCCTCTTGCCACCACTGCGCATGTCTGAGCGGCGACCCGGGCGCGCGGCGCCAGCGACGGTAGGTCCGCATCAAGTAGTTGCTGGTCAGCTCGGAGCCGTCGGCGGTGGAGAGGAATACCGTGTGCCGCAGGTAGAACGGCAGGGAGAGGGGAAAGACCTGCACGCCGATCACTCGGGCGCTCGATCCGGTGACGTCCTCGATCGCCCGGGCCACCTCGGCGGCCGACCGGTCGACGCCGATGGCATTCATGAGGCCGCGGCTCACGAACGGGATCGCGACCACCGGCAGGCTGAGACAGAGTAGGACGATCTCTCGACGGGATGCGGCGACCCACGCGGCAGCCCCGGCGGCGAGGCAGACCACGCCGAGCGCCAGTGCCGTGCCGGGGATCGCTGCGGCCACGGCCGGGCTCGCCGGGACCCACCCCGGGATGAGCCGGCTCACGGCGGCCAGGAACACCCCTATCAGGGCGAGCGCCACTGCACCCGGGCGCACGCCCGCGAGTCGGCCCCGAGCACCCTGCCAGAGCAGCGCCACGAGCAGCCCCACCGCCGGCATCAGCGGGAGTACGTACTGCGGACGCTTGGATTGTGAGATCGTGAAGAACAGCAGCGGCACCAGGATCCAGCTGAGCAGGAACACGATGCGCGGATCTCGGGAGCTGCCCGGCTGCCAGTCGCTGGGCGCGGCCCTCGCCCGCCGCCGGTCTCGCAGCGCTGCGATCGCGATCACCGACCACGGCAGCGCCGCCGCCGGCAGGATGACGAGGAAGTACCACAGGGGTCCCGTGCGGCCGAGCTCCGCGGTCGTGAGGCGGCGGGCGGTCTCGGTGACCAAAGCGTACTCGAGGAAATCGGGGATGTCCTGCGACACGGCGAACACCCAGGGCAGCACCACGGCCACGAACAATAGCACCGCTACCCAGTCGAACAGCGCCCGCGCCCGTCGGCGCCAGATGGCGTACGGCACCACGATCATGAGTGGCAGCGCCAGCGCGATGGGGCCCTTGGTGAGCACGCCGCATCCCATGGCTGCCCAGGCGAGCGCAGTCCACCAGGCGCTGCCCCCCTCCCGCGTTCCGCCTCCCGCTACCCGTTGCGCGCTGCGCGTTTCCCGGTCGTCGCCCCGTTGCCCGTTCCCCGGTCCCCGTGGCCCCTCGACCGCCATCCAGAATCCGAGCAACGAGAGCGTGGTCCACATCGTCAGGGCGCTGTCGAAGATCACCGTGCGCGCGTACGCCAGCGTGAACGGGGTTGCTGCCGTCACGAGCGTAGCAGTCCACGCGCCGAGACGGCCGGACAGGCACATCCCGAACCAGAACACCAGGGCCAGCGTACCGAGCGTGAAGAGCAGGGAAGGCAGCCGCGCAGCGAGCTCGGTAGGCCCGAGTACCTCCATCAGCGACGCGCCGACGGCGAAGTAGAGCGCCGGCTTGTCGAGGTAGGGTAGGCCGTTGAGCGTGGGGAGTACGTAGTCGTTGCTCTCGGCCATCTCACGCGCGACCTCGGCGTTGCGGCCCTCGTCGGGCTCCAGCAACGCGTAGCCTCCGAGATCGAACGCGAACGCCAGCAGCAGCAGCGCTGCGGCGGCGAGGAGCCAGGCGGTCTGGCGTGAGACTGTCACGCGCGGTGTCGGTCGGATATTGTGAGTGGGAATATGGGTGATCGTGGAACGGCGCTAAAGCTATTCGAGCGCGCATACGAGTGCCAGCGACGCGGCGCGCTGGAGGATGCGGTACGTCTGTACCAGGCCTCCCTTGCCGAGCACCGCACGGCCGAGGCGCACACCTTCCTCGGATGGGCGTATGCGCTGCAGCGCCGCTTCGACGAGGCGATCGCCGAGTGCAAGCGTGCCATCGACGTGGATCCCACCTTCGGTAATCCGTACAACGACATCGGGGCCTACCTGGTGGAGTTGGGCCAGGAGGACGATGCGATCCCGTGGTTCGAGCGCGCCCTCGAGGCGCCGCGCTACGAGGCGCGCTACTTCCCGTTTCTGAACCTGGCGCGGATCCACGAGGGCCGGGGAGCGGTGACGGAGGCGCTCGAGATCGTGACCCGCGCGGCCGAGGCGTGTCCCGACACGCCCGCCGTGCTCAGTGCACTCCGCCGGCTCCAGACGCGGGTGAACTAGGGCCGACGGCCACCGTGATGGGGATCTCCGTCTTCACTTCGCCATCCACGGAGATCTCGAAGCGGTACTCCCCGGCCTGCTGAAACGGCACGTCGAACACCAGCACGCAGCCCGCCGAGATGTCCAGCACGCCGGCGGGGGGTTCGGCAAACGTCACCGTCCCGTCGCCGTTGATGACCTCCGCTCCCCCTTCGCTCAGCAGGCGGATCCGCACCTGGTGCTCTCCGATCTCGGTGCGGCGCCCCTTGAGGTGGAGCACCAGGTGGAGCCGTGGGTGCAGCGCCGGGAGCCTTGCGACCCAGATGTGTGAGAAGATGCCCAACACCGAGAGCTTGCCGAACCGGTCGATGACGGCGTAGTCGCAGGTGACGGCGAGATCGACATTCATGAGTCGAACCTGGCGGCGAGGGTGGCGAGCGTGTTGGCGAGCTCCGCGGCCGTCTCGACCGGTGCCGTGCACTGGGTCCCGGCACAGACGTAGGCCCGCGGAGCGGCGCCGTCCACCATGGCGCGGAGGTGTTCGGGCAGGTGGTCGGTCGGCGCGCCGGGGGCGAGTCGGGTAATCACCTTGCGTGGGCGGTAGGCGCGGCGTGCCTCCAGGACGAGAGCCGCGGTACGCTCATCGTCGGCTCCCACGATCGCGATATGCGTCGCCGGCATCACGGCCCAGTCGATGGCGCGGATCAGCGCGGCGCCAAAGATCGCGAGCTGCTCCGCGGCACCCGCCAGCGCCTCCAGCAGGTCGTCGCGATAGGAGCGCCACTCGTCTCGGCCGGTGAGCTCCGCTAGCCGGGACAGCACGATCCCCGCGATGCCGTTGGGAGAAGGCGTGGGCGAGTCCTGGATCGGGGTGATCGGCCGGCTGAGGAATCCTTCTCCGCCGCTCTCACGCGGCGTGTCCAGCAACGCACCGTCATCACCGCTGTATTCGGTCATGACGTGGGCCATGAGCTGCTCGGCGCGGTCCAGCCAACGCCGCTCGCCGCTCACCTCGTACGCGTCGAGGACTGCCTGGGCGACGTACACCTGGTCCTCCACGATGCCCGACACGTCGCTGCCGATCGCGTGGCCCATGCCGCCGGTCAAGTCGGGTGTCGCCGCCTCCCGAAACAGCCGGTCGAGCGTGACGAGCGCGTGCTCATCGAGTTCTGGACGCGCGAGGTGGGCACCCGCCTCGAACAAGGCCGATGCCATGAGGGCGCTCCACCCGCTATAGAGCGTGGTGTCCACGAAGGGGGTGGGACGAGCCGCGCGTGCCTGGAGCAGCTTGTCCCGCCCCGAGCGCAGCAACCGCTCGACCTCGTCCTCGCCGATCTCCAACGCTGTGGCGATCTCCCGCGGCGACTGCTTGAGCCACAACACGTTCTTGCGAGGGTTGTGGTGCATCTCGCCTGCGTCGTCGATGTCGTACCGGCGCGAAAGCACCGCCCACTCCTCGGCGTCGAGCGCGGCTTGTGCCTCGTCGGGCGTCCAGGTGAAGTAGTCGCCGTCGTCGTCCGGACCGACATCGGCATCCTGGGAGGCGTAGTAGCCGCCATCGGGATCCGACATTACCTGCCGGATCCACTGCACGGCGCCCTCGATTACTTCCTCGTAGAGGGCCTGTTCCTGCTCGATGGCGCCGGTCGTGGCGGCGATTCCCCGGGCCGGTAGCTCGGCCGCGGCGGCGCGAACGTAGACCCGTAGCAGCTCTGCGTTGTCGTACGACATCTTCTCGAAGTGCGGCACGATCCAGCGCTGGTCTACGGAGTAGCGGTGGAACCCACCACCCAGGTGATCGCGGATCCCGCCGCGTGCCATGCCCGTGAGCGTGCGCTGCACGATCTCCGCCGCCCAAGGCTCTCCCGTATCGTGCCAGCGCGACAGGAGAAAATCACACGTGCCGGGATGGGGAAACTTGGGCTGGGTGCCAAACCCGCCGTGGCGGAAGTCGAATGGCTTGGCCATGGCGTTGGCCGCGCGACCCAGCAGCTCGGGGGTGAGCTTGCCCGCCTGGAGTAGCGGCCTGCTCGCGTCGAGGTGCTGTATGATGACGTCGGCCTGCTCCCGCACCCTTTCGGGACTGCCGTGAAACAGCCGGGTGAGCTCGCTGAGCACCGTGCGGAAGCCGGGGCGGCCGTGCCTCCCATCGGGGGGGAAGTAGGTCCCGCCGTAGAACACCTCCCCCTGGGGAGTGAGGAACGCCGTGAGGGGCCAGCCGCCCTGCGCGGTGAGTGCCTGCACCGCCCGTTGGTAGCGCGCGTCCACGTCCGGCCGCTCATCACGGTCCACCTTGATGCAGATCCAGTCACGGTTGAGTTGCTCCGCGAGCGCCGGATCCTCGTACGACTCATGGTCCATCACGTGGCACCAGTGGCACCACACCGCGCCAATATCGAGCAGAATGGGCTTGCTCTCCTTGGCGGCCCGCTCGAAAGCCTCGGCGCCCCACGGGTGCCAATCCACCGGCTGGTCCTTCGCCGAGCGGAGGTAGGCGGACTGCTGGCCGGCCAGTCGTGAGCTCATCGCTGCATCGGTCGCGTCACGGTGCCGAAGGACATTCCGGGGCAATGGGACAGATCTCACACCTGGGCGAGCGCGCGGTGCAGATCTGCCGGCCATGATGAATCAGGAGATGAGCGAAGGGCGTCCACTCGCTCTGCGGTACGACCTCCATCAGGTTCCGCTCGATCTTCTCGGGGTCGCTGTGCGTGGTGAGCCCCAGGCGGTTGCTGATGCGCCGCACGTGGGTGTCCACCACTACGCCGACATCGATTCCGAAGGCGTTGCCCAGGACCACGTTCGCGGTCTTGCGCCCCACGCCGGGGAGCGCCGTGAGCTCGTCCATCGAGGCGGGCACGCTTCCCCCGTGACGCTCCTGTAGTCCCTGCGCCATGCCCAGAATCGATTTCGTCTTCTGCCGAAAGAACCCGGTCGGCTTGATCTCCTGCTCGAACACCTCCGGGTCGGCGTTCGCATAGTCTTCCGCGGTCCGGTACTTCGTGAACAGGTCCTCGGTGACCATGTTCACTCGTGCGTCGGTGCACTGGGCGCTGAGGATCGTGGCGACGAGGAGCTGCAGGGGATTGGTGTGCTGGAGGGCGGTGGTGGCTTCCGGGTAGCGCTCGCGGAGCTTGCCGATGATCGGACCGATACGCCGCGAGGCGTCCGCCACGTTGCGGGCCGGCGTGGCGGCCTTTGGGCGGCGGCCCTTGGCGCGCTTCCCGTTGGGCTTCGCCGCCTTGGCGCGCTTCGCGTTGGGCGCCGCCGCCTTGGCGCGCTTCGCCGTCGGCCTCTTCGCTTTCTTTGCAGCTCGCGGCGTCGCGCCGCGTTTCTTCGTCACCGCAGTCTCTTTCGCCACCGTTCGCCGGCTGTTGCTCGGAGAGGGGAAACTACGCGGCGCTCGCGTGCAGCGCGACATGGGCCAGGTGCAGCAGCTCGCCGGTGCTCACGAGAGATCTGAGCCCAGCGGCCTCGCCGCCGTCGATCACGGGGGCAAAGGGCGGCGTGCGTGCCTCGGTGCGGGCCGCCGCGAAGTCGCGCGGAAGCGCGACCACGGTGATCTCGCTGAACCCCGCTCGATCGGCGCGGAGTCCCAGCACGGCGAGCACGGCGATCTCGCGATGGTCCGGTGCCGCAACGACGAACAGACCGTCCAGCGGCTCGTGGGGCTCGTCGGGTGCTACCTGTGCCCAGAACCAGCGCTCGGGGAGTTGGAGGTAGCAGGCTCCGTTGGGCACCGACGGCGGGTCCTCCAGCTCGGCCCCGAGGGCCGCCTCCAGCGCCTCGCGCCGCAGCGATACACTGCGCTGCCCGGAGTCCCAGTACCGGTAGGCGGCGTACAAGGTGTTGAGGTACTCCTCTGCGGCCTCGGGGTGCTCTTCCACGAGTTGCGGGGCTTCCACCTCCAGCAGCATGCGCTGCACCGAGGAGAGGCTCGCGAACTGTCCACGGTCGGCAGTGTTCTTGGCGGCAGCACGCGACTCCTCGCGGATCGTGGGAAATCGCTGCTCGGCCAGCTCGGCGAGTGCGTAGGCGAAGGGATCGATCCGGCTCATTGCTGCGTCGGCAGGAAGCCGTCCAGCACCTGCACGAACTCCTCGAAGTCCTCTACGTAGGGCACGTGGCCCGAGTGCTCGAACACCTCGAGCGAGGCGCCCAGGCACCCGGCTACCTGCTCGGCGGTCGCGAGGGGGATCGGATCGTGGCGCCCGTGGATCACCAACGAAGGAATCGAGAGCTCGCATAGCTCGGTGAGCTCGTTGCGCAGGTCTGCCTGCGACACGCTCTCCCACACGGCCTGCTGCGTGCGCCCGGCGACGCGAAACGGGGTGAGGTCGCTTGCCTGCCGCGGGTCCCGGAAATACCCGGCGACCGAGAGCTCGAACGCCCGCTGGCGATAGGCGTCGGGATCCTGGTCCCGCAGTCCCGACGCCCTGAGGGCCTCGCGCTCCCCCGCTACCTGCGGATGCGCCATGCGCTCCGCGAAGCGACGCTCGAACTCCGCGCGGTGCTCCGGGTTCAGCGGGGCCGGCGAGACCAGGGCGAGCCGACCCACCTGCTCGGGACGGGTCGCCGCGTAGAGCAACGCCAGGAGCCCGCCCCACGAGTAGCCCAGCAGGGTGGCCGGAGCGATGCCCCACAGCTCGATCAGCGCGTCGAGGTCGTCCACGTGCTCGCGCCATCCCACGGGTACGTCGCGCGCCACCGGAGAGCGCCCCCCGCCTCGCTGGTCGTAGTAACGCAGCCGCCGGCCGGTGGCCAGTGCATCGAAGTGGGGCAGGAGATAGTCGTGGTGCGCACCGGGGCCGCCGTGCAAGACGACGACGTCCGGACCGTCGCCCATGGTCCGGACGTGAAGCTGCACGCCGTTGACCGCGACCGTGCTCTCCGTCGCGGTCATCTCACCGGGATCAGAGGTCACAGCAGCACGGCCAGCGCGTCGGCCACCTCCGTCACAGCCTGTTGTTCCGACTCGGTGAACGGGTCGCGCACGTCACTATCGATGTCGATCTGCCCGAGGATCTCGTCATGCCGGCGGATCAGCACGACGAGCTCCGACTTCGTCTCGATACTGCAGGCCAGGTAACCCTCCGCCTGGGAGACGTCGGGGATGTTCAGGTCCCGTCGCTCGGCAACCGCCCTGCCGCACATCCCCTCCCCGACGGGGATCTCCGTGTGGTCCGTGGGCCGGCCATCGAACGCCTCCAGCACCAGCGTGCCGCCGTGCAGCATGTACAAGTACACACCGGTGTACGGCGAGCCGGCGGCGCGAATCTTGACCGCCGCCAGCTGCAACAGCTCCTGCCGCGAAGCGTCATGACAGAACGCTCCCTGCAGCGCCCGGACGACGGGCTCGGGATTGAGGACGGTCCCCGGCACTATTGCAGTGTGGCAGTCGTCTCCATCCGCTCGCCTTCACGGAGGAAGATGATCGTCACGACATCGCCAGCCTTGTGGGCGACCAGCGCGCGCTGCAGGCCCATGAGGTCCTTCACCTCGTGCTCACCGATCTGCACGATGATGTCGCCGGCCTGGAGCCCCGCCTCGTCCGCCGCGCTCTCGGAGCGCACGCCGGTGAGCCGCACGCCGCCTGGGGAATCCGTCATGTCGGGGATGGTGCCCAAAGAAGCCCGCCGACCGGCCTGCTCCGGTGGCTTGGGCTTGGGGACCTCGACGTAGGTGAGGTCGTCGCGCCGCCGGGCCAGAATCCAGGTGAGATCGGAGGCGAAGGCCGCGATCTTCGCGACACCCTCGACGTTGATCTTGTTCCAGTCGTCGGTGGTGCGGTGATAGTCCTCGTGCACGTTGGTGAACAGGTGTACGACCGGGACCTTGTGCGCGTAGAACGAGGAGTGGTCGCTGCGGCCCCATGGATCTTCCTGGCTGCTCAGCACGAACCGGTAGTCCTGGTTCAGCGAGTCGATGATCCCCGGCAGCTCGGGCGCCGAGCCCACGCCGATCACGATGAGGCTGTCCTGCCGCAGCCGCCCGACCATGTCCATGTTGACCATGGCGTACGTCTGCTCGTTGGGGCGTACCGGATTGGCCGCATAGTACTGGGAGCCGATCGTCCCCAGTTCCTCGGCGGTGAACGCGACGAACACGATGGTGCGCTGCTCGGGGCTGAGCCGGGGGCTCAGCATGCGGACCGCCTCGAGCAGGGCCGCTGTGCCGGACCCGTTGTCGTCGGCGCCGTTGTGCACCACGTCGATGCTGTCGGGATCGAGGCTGAAGCTGCCACCGAAGCCCAAGTGATCGTAGTGGGCGCCGATCACGACCACCTCATTGGCGAGGCGGCCGCGGCCTTCCAGCACGCCGACCACGTTCTTGACTACCGACCCACCCAGGTTGGTGTGTGCCACGCCTGGGGCGGTGGGGCTGATCTCGAAGACCTGGTAGTAGCCGTCTGTGCCGGCGGGGTCGAGGCCGCAATCCTCGAAGACTCGTGCGACGTATGCCGCAGCCAGGTCCAGGCCGGCGGTGCCCACCCCGCGCCCATCCAGGCTGTCGGCGGCGAGGAACTGAAGGTCGCCCGTCACACGGGCGGCAGCCGCCTCCCGCAGGTCCATCTGGGCTTCGGTCTGGCCGGCGGTGGCTGCCAGAATGGCGAGACCGCCCAGGGCTCCTGCCGCGGCTCTGATGATCGACATCGTAAGACCACTCCCTACTTATCTTAGGTGACTTGAGGACCCGAAACTTAACAGGATGGCGGCCGTGTCCCCACGCCTGCTCGCGCTCATCCCGTTG
>JBDGXT010000199.1:0-10276 GCA_039584455.1 Gemmatimonadota bacterium | reverse complement strand
CCCGGCGTGACCGACGTGCGGATCGAGGTGGTGTGGAGCCCGCCGTGGACCAAGGACCGTATCACCGAGCGCGGCTGGAAGGTGCTCGGCATGTACGGCGTGGCGCACTGATGGCGCGGGATCAGGTCTACGAGGTCTTCGCGCGCAAGGCCCACGAGCCTGGACGCTGTACGACGAGGAGAATTGGATCGAGATGTGTGTGGTGCCGCGCAACGCGGTCATCCCCATCACCCACGAGGGGCGGCTGCCGCTGTGGGGCAACTGACCGAACACGAGGACGGCGACCCGAGCATGACGACCAGCACTGCCAGGGAGTTCCAATCGACCGAGGGAATGAGCGACGCGTGCCGGGAGGGCCTGCGCAACCTGCTCATCGCGTGCGCCGACACCAAGCTGCTGCTGGGCTATCACTACGGCGAATGGACGTTTGGTCCGCCCGAGCTGGAGGCCGCCATTGCCTGCTGCTCGTTGTCGCAGAGCGAGTTGGGGCACGTGCGGCTGCTACACGCGGTGCTGCGTAACCAGTTCGGTGACGATTCGGACGCGCTGGTGGAGCGGCGGTCGGGGAGCGAGTTCGCCAACGTGTCGTTTCTCGACAACGACATCGCCGACTGGGCAGGCTTCGTTGCGGCCAACCATGTCGTGGATCTGGCGGTCACGCGCCTGCTGCACGCAATGCGTGACTCCAGTTTCGCGCCGCTGCGTGTCAACGTGGAAAAGATGCTCGACGAGGAGCGCTACCACGCGCACCACGGGCAGGGCTGGTTCCGTACGCTGTGTGGCCGGAACGATGAGTGCCGCGCGGCGGTGCAGCAGAGTCTGCACGAGGCGATGCGGGCTGTGGCGCAGTGGTTTGGCCCGGCGGGAGACGCGCAGGATGAGGCCCTGGTGGCCGCGGGGGTAAAGGCCAAGACGAACCCCGAGATCCTGCAGGATCTGCTGAGCGACCTGAGCGAGACCGCTGCGAACGTGGGGGTCGAGCTCGAAGCCGAGACGCCGGCATTCGACGGCTGGAACCCCGCGACCCGTCGCTCGGGAACGAGCGGTCCCGCCGAAGAGATCCTGCACCATCTGCGGGGCAGCAAGAACGCGATCTTCAAGCTGAACTGATGGTGTCACCGGCCAAGCACTGCCCGTTCTGTCACTCGACGGAGACCGAGAAGCAGGCGGATTTCAGCACCTCGCTCATGGTGAGCTTGCACTACTGCCGGCGGTGCCGCTCCTCGTTCGAGGCCATCAAGTGGGGAGACCGCACGGTCGAGCTCGACCTGCCCGGCTTCCTCGACGAGAGGCGGTCGTAGGCGGTTCGCATAGATGACACGTATTCTCGCGCCGTGATCCGATGGAAACGGCGCTCCACACCGTCACATCGGTGACACAAGGAGGAAGCACGAGCATGGCAAGCACTGCAGCCGAGACGAAGACGCTGGTCGAGTATCGCGTCGAGGACGGGATCGCGATCCTGGAGCTGAACGATCCCCCCGCGAACACGTACACGTACGAGATGATGCGTCAGCTGGACGAGTGCATCCTGACCGCGCGGATGGACGACTCGGCCCAGGTCATCATCCTGCGAGGCAAGGGCGAGAAGTTCTTCTCCGCCGGCGCCAACATCAAGATGCTGTCGGAGGTCACCCCGCGGTTCAAGTACTTCTTCTGCCTGCACGCCAACGAGACGTTGAACCGCTTGGAGCACACGCCCAAGCTGGTGATCGGTGCGCTCAACGGGCACACGGTGGGCGGCGGCCTCGAGATCGCCATGGCGGCCGACATCCGCCTGGCCTGCAAGGACAACGGCAAGATCGGTCTGCCGGAAGTGAACCTGGGCGTGCTGCCCGGCACGGGCGGCACCCAGCGGCTGTCCCGCATCGTGGGGAAGTCCCGGGCTATCGAGATGATGGTCTCGGGCCGCACCTTCTCGTTCGAGGAGGCCAAAGAGGTCGGCTTGGTGAATCATCAAGCGGGCGGTCTGCTCCGGCATGGAAGTGCCGTTCGAGAGCGGCCTCGCGATCGAGCGCGAGCTGCAGCAGCAGCTGTTCCAGAGCGCCGACGCGACCGAAGGGTTGGCCGCGTACGTGGAGAAGCGCTCGGCCGAGTTCACGGGCGCGTAGTGCAGACGCAGCTCTTCATCCACAACGAGTGGCGGGACGCCGCCTCGGGCCAGGTGCTCGAGGTGGTGAACCCCGCCACCGAAGAGCCGCTCGCCGCAGTCCAAGCAGCGGGCGGCGCCGACGTGGATGCCGCGGTTGAGGCGGCACGAGCCTGTTTCGAGGGCGATGCGTGGCGCGGTCTCTCCGCGCGCCAGCGCGGTGCCCTGCTCCACCGCGCCGGCGAGCTGTTGCACGAGCGGCGCAAGGTGATGGCCGAGCTCGAGACGCGACAGAACGGGAAGACGCTGTTCGAGTCGAAGATCGACGTCGCCTCCACGGTCGAGACCCTCAAGTACTACGGTGGCTGGGCCGACAAGCTGGGCGGTGCGGTCCTGCCGGTGAACGGCGACGACCTGGTGTACACGGTGCGCGAGCCGCTCGGCGTAGTCGGCGCGATCGTGCCCTGGAACTTCCCGCTCAACCTCGCGAGCTGGAAATTCGCCCCCGCCCTGGCGGTGGGTTGCACGGTGGTGCTCAAGCCGGCCCCGGAGACGCCGCTCACGGCGTTGGCCATGGCCGAGATCATGCAGGAGGCCGGGTTCCCGGCGGGGGCGTTCAACGTTCTTCCGGGCGATGGCCCCACCACGGGTGCCGCACTCGTGCGCCATCCCGACGTGGACAAGATCGCGTTCACCGGCTCCACGGCCGTGGGCAAGCAGGTGATGCGTGACGCCGCCGATACGGTGAAGCGGGTGACCCTCGAGCTGGGGGGGAAGAGCCCCAACGTCATCTTCGCGGATGCCGATCTCAAGGCAGCCGTGAAGGGGGCGCAGAACGGCATCTTCTACGGCAAGGGCGAGGTGTGTGCCGCCGGCTCCAGACTGCTGGTCGAGCGCGCGGTGCACGACCAGGTCGTCGAGCAGCTGGCATCCCGGGCGGCGCAACTCGAGCCCGGCGATCCCATGGTGAAGGGCACGCGCCTTGGCGCCATCGCCTCCAAGCGGCAGCACGACAAGGTCATGTCGTACATCGCCGCCGGAAAGCAGGAGGCGACGCTGGTCGCGGGCGGCAACGCCGCCCAGGTGAACGGCAAGGGGTACTTCGTCGAGGCAACGGTGTTCGACGGTGCGCAACCGGGCATGAAGATCGTGGACGAGGAGATCTTCGGCCCGGTGCTGTCGGTGATTGCGTTCGACGACGTGGAGGAGGCAGTCCGGCTGGCGAACCAGACGATGTACGGCCTCGCCGCCGGGATCTGGACCAAGGACATCCACAAGGCATTTCGTGTGGCCCGTGCGGTGCGTGCCGGCACCGTGTGGATCAACACCTACAACCTCTATGACACGGCCGCACCGTTCGGTGGCTTCAAAGCCAGCGGCTTCGGGCGCGACCTGGGGCGTGAGGCGCTGGACGGGTACAGCGACACCAAGACCGTCTGGGTCGCTCTTTGACCGCATTCGAGCACGTCCGCACCTCCGTCACCGAGGGGATCGGAACGGTCACCCTCGACCGCCCTGACAAGCTGAACGCCTTCGCGGGCCGCATGCGGCAGGAACTGGCCGAGGCCGTGAACCAAGTCGCCGAGAGCGACGACGTGCGCGTGCTCGTGGTGACGGGTGCCGGTCGTGCCTTCTGCGCCGGCGCCGACGTGGCGTACATGCGAGAGGTGCTGGAACGCGGGGACTGGGAGGCCGCCAAGGGCCTGGTCGAAGCGGGCCGCATCGTGGTCACCACGATCCGGTCGGTGGCGAAGCCGGTGGTGGCCAGCGTGAACGGCGCTGCGGCCGGAGCCGGTGCCAACCTCGCACTCGCCTGTGACGTGCGCATTGCCTCCGACCGGGCCTCGATCGGCCAGACCTTCAACCGCATCGGCGTTCATCCCGACTGGGGCGGGACGTATTTTCTGCCGCACCTGGTGGGGCCCGCCAAGGCGCTGGAGCTGATATACTCGGGCGAGATGATCGATGCCGACGAAGCCCAGCGACTCGGGCTGTTCAACCGCGTCGTGCCGCACGATCGCCTGGACGAGGAGACCCTGGCATTCGCTCGGATGCTGGCGGCCAAGCCTCCCATTGCACTCGCGCTCGCCAAGCAGGCCGTCTACCAGAGTGAGCAGCAACCACTGGACGAGATGCTGCAGCTGGAGCTGAACCACCAGATGCTCTGCTTTCAGAGCGAGGATGCCAAGGAAGGGCTGCAGGCGTTCCTCGAAAAGCGCCCCCCCTCGTTCCGCGGCAGGTAGCGCGTGACCCTCGTCGTCGCTCACCGCGGTGCGTCGGCCTACGAGGTCGAGAACTCGCTAGCCGCATTTCGGATGGCGCGCGACATGGGAGCTGACGGGGTCGAGCTGGACGTCCATGTCACGGCCGACGGGGTGCCCATGGTGCACCACGATCCCGTGGCGTTTGCGCGCCCGATCGCCGCCGTCGCGCACGACGAGCTGTCAGGAATGCGCCTGGCGAATGACGAGGCGATCCCCACCCTGGCCGAGGCGCTCGATGCCATGGGCGCCGGCTTCGAGGTGTTCGTCGAGGTGAAGGACCTCCCTCCCGAGCATGACGCCGCGTTGTTTGCGGTGCTCGATGACGGACCCGACCCGTCACACTATCGGGTACACTCGTTCGATCACCGCATCATCAGGCGACTACGCGAGGCACGCCCCGCACTCCCCTGCGGCGTGCTGGCCGTGGCTCGGCCGGTGCGACCGCTCGTGCTGCTGGACGACGCCGACGCCGAGGTGCTGTGGCAGCAGGAGAGCCTGCTCGACGCACGGCTGGTCGAGCAGGTGCACGAACGGCAGAGACGGGTCTTCGCCTGGACGGTGGACGACCCGGAGCGCATGCAACATCTGCTCGACCTGGGCGTGGACGCGCTGTGCAGCAACACGCCCGACGTGGCACGGAGCGTGGTCGGATGAAGCTGACGGTCGTCGGTGCGGGCGCGATGGGGCACGGCATCGCGCAGATGGGGGCGCTCGCGGGATACGCGACCCGTCTCACCGATGCACGTCCCGAGGCTCTGGGGCCGGCGCGGGACCGGATCGCCGAGAACCTCCAGGGCGGGGTGCGGCGCGGCAAGCTCACCGGCGAACAGGGTGAAGCGGCGTTGGCCCTGATCGCCCTCGAGCCGGACCTGGACGCTGCGACGCGGGGCGCCGACCTCGTGGTCGAGGCGATCGTGGAAGATCTCGAGGTGAAGTGTGAGCTGTTCGGCCGCCTGGACACCCTGGTGACCCCGGATGCCGTCCTGGCGACCAACACATCGTCCCTCTCGGTCACCCGCATCGCCGAGGCCACGCAGCATCCGGAACGGGTGCTGGGAATCCACTTCTTCAACCCGGCGCACATCATGAAGCTGGTCGAGCTCGTGGTGCACCCCGCCACCTCCCCCGCGGTGCTCGACACGGCGCGCACGGTGGCGCGCGAGATGGGCAAGGTCCCCATCGTCGTGCGCGACAGCCCCGGATTTGCCTCGTCACGGCTGGGCGTCGCGCTCGGGCTCGAGGCGATGCGGATGCTGGAGGAGGAGGTCGCCAGCCCCGCCGACATCGACACATCGACAAAGCGATGACGCTCGGTTACGGTCACCCCATGGGGCCGCTCGAGGTGAGCGACCTGGTCGGCCTCGACGTGAGGCTGGCGATTGCCGATTATTTGCACCGGGAGCTCGGCGACGCCCGGTTCGCGCCGCCGGCCATCCTGCGTCGCAAGGTGCAGGCGGGTGACCTGGGGAAGAAAACCGGGAAGGGGTTCTACGAATGGCCAAGGAACGAGTCGTCCTAGTCGATATCGCCGACCGCATCGCCACCGTCACCATCAACCGGCCGGACAAGCTGAACGCCCTCAACAAGGCCGTGCGCGAGCAGTTCGTGCAGGTGCTCCAGGAGCTCGCGGGGAACGACGACGTCCGGGTCGTGATCGTGCGGGGCGCGGGGGACAAGGCGTTCGTGGCCGGTGCCGACATTGCCGAGTTCAAAGGTCGCACTGGCGTGGATCAGTTCCACGTCACCAAGGCGTTCGGCATCTTCGAAGCGCCGGAGAAGCTGCCCAAGCCGATCATCGCTGCGGTCAACGGGTTTGCGTTGGGCGGAGGGTGCGAGCTGGCCATGGCCTGCGACATTCGCATCGCCTCCGACAAGGCGAAGCTGGGCCAGCCGGAGATCACGCTGGGGATCCTGCCCGGCGGCGGCGGCACCCAGCGCCTGCCCCGCCTCGTGGGCCTGGGAAACGCCTACAAGCTCCTCTATACGGGGCAGATGGTGAAGGCCGATGAAGCACTGCGCATCGGTCTCGTCGACGAGGTAGTGCCGCACGACCAGCTGCACGAGCGCGTGAGGGAGCTGGCGAGCGAGATCGCCAAGAAGAGCCCGGTGGCACTCGAGTTCATCAAGGACACCGTGCGTGCCAGCACCCGGATGCCGCTGGACGAGGGCGTGCGGTTCGAGACGACGTACTTCGGTCTCGCCTTCGCCTCGGAGGACAAGGAAGAGGGCGTCGAGGCGTTCCTGGAGAAGCGCGAACCGGACTTCAAGGGCCGGTGAGCGCCGCCGAGCGCCCCGGCGTCACCGACGCCCACGTCCACATCCAGCCCTGGCGCGACCTCAAGCCGTCGGTGCTGGGAGTGGCTCCTCACCCTGATGGACGACCCGCAGGCGCTGCTCGAGATCCTCGATCAGTCGGGCATCTGGCGGGTGGGGCTCATCAACTACCCCAGTCCCGATCTCATGGGCTTCACCGATTCCACCAACGAGTTCGCGGCCCGCTATGCGGAGGCGGCGCCCGACCGGCTGCTGCCGTTCGGCGGCGTGCACCCGCGGTACACGTCCGATCCCGAGGGCCAGGTGGAGGAGCTGCTCCGGCTGGGGATACGCTGCCTCAAGATCCACCCGCCGCATCAGGTCTTTCCCGCCAACGCGTACACCATGGGGCTGGAGACGTTGGGACGCATCTACCGCCGCTGTGAGGAGCGCGGCCTGCCGGTCCTGGTGCATACGGGCACCAGCATCTTCCCCGGTGCGCGCTGCAAGTACGGCCGGCCCATGGAGCTGGACGACGTGGCGCTCGACTTTCCCGACCTCACCATCATCATGGCGCACGGCGGCCGCCCCCTGTGGATGGACGAGGCGTTCTTCATCCTGCGGCGGCACCGCAACGTGCACCTGGAGCTGTCGGGCATCCCGCCCAAGAGGCTGCTGGACTACTTCCCGCGCCTCGCCGAGGTGGGGAACCGCGTGATCTGGGGGACCGACTGGCCCAGCCCGGGCGTGCGCGATCTGCGGGAGAACCTGGATCAGTTCCTTTCCCTGCCCCTCGACGAGGAGCTCAAGGACGCGATCACGCGGCACACGCCGCTGGCGCTGTTTCCGCAACGATGACACGACGCGTCATCCTGATCCTGGGACCGACCCTCTTCCTGCTCGCGATGGTGCTACCGGCGCCGGGGGCGATGCCGGAGACCGCCTGGCGCGTCGCCGGTCTCGCGGCGTGGATGGCCTCCTGGTGGCTCACCGCCGTGGTGCCGCTCGAGGCCACCGCCCTGCTCCCCATCGTGATCCTGCCGTTGGTGGGGGAGCGACCCGTGGGCCAGGTGACGCGATCCTATGCGGATCCCATCATCTTCCTCTTCCTCGGCGGCTTCTTCCTGGCGGCCACCACCGAGCGTTGGGACCTGCACAAGCGCTTCGCGCTCGCGACGGTACGGGCGGTGGGCACCGACGCGCCCCAGGTCATCGCCGCGTTCATGCTGGCCGCTGCCATCGCCAGCATGTGGGTCTCCAACACCGCCACCACGATCATGATGCTGCCTATTGCCATGGCGGTGGTGGGCCCTCCGGCGAATTCGGGGGAGCGCGGCTTCCAGCTGGCGCTGTTTCTGGGGATCGCGTACGCCGCCTCCATTGGAGGCGTCGCCACGCTCATCGGCACGCCTCCCAACGCCATCTTCGCCGGTGCTGCGAGGGAGCTGCTCGGCGAAGAGGTGAGCTTCGCCGGGTGGATGACTATCGGACTCCCGATCTCGGTGGCGATGCTGGCCATGTGCTGGCTCCTGCTGGTCAAGATGTTCCGGGTCCGCGGCGCGGTTCCGGGACTCGCCCGGTCGCTGGCGCAGGAGCAGCAGTCGTTGGGCCGTCTCTCCGGCGGAGAGCGCTTTGTGCTGGGCGTGTTGGCGCTCACGGCGGTGGCGTGGGTGATGCGCACTCCCAAGACCATCGGCAGCGTGCGGATACCCGGCCTCACCGATGTGCTGCCCGGGATCTCCGACGCGGCGATCGCCATTGCCGCGGCGCTCGTGCTCTTCGTGGTGCCGCTCAGGAACAGCAGGCACCGCGTCGCGCTCGATTGGGAGTCTGCCCGCAAGGTGCCTTGGGGCATCCTGCTCCTGTTCGGGGGCGGCCTCGCCCTGGCCGGTGCATTCGGATCGAGCGGCCTCACGGAGTGGATTGGCAGCCGCCTGATCGCGCTGCGCGGCGTGCCCACGCCGATCGTGGTCCTGGTGACGGCGACGATCTTCGTGTTCCTCACGGAGCTGACCAGCAACACGGCGACGGCGGCGCTCGGCATGCCGCTGATGGCGGGTGTTGCCGACGGTCTTGGGCTGCCGGCTTTGCCCCTCATGGCGACCGCGGCGATCGCATCCTCGATGGCGTTCATGCTCCCGGTGGCGACGCCGCCGAACGCGATCGTGTACGGTAGCGGTTGGATCCGGCCCGCCGAGATGGCGCGGGCGGGCATCGGCTTGAACTTCCTGTCGATCGCGGTCACTACGATCGCGGTTACGGTGTGGACTCTTCTCTGATCTCAACTACGGGCGACGGAACCATGACCCACGAAGAAGAGCAGTTGGTGGCGGTGGCAAACTTCCGGACGCGTGCCGAGGCCGAAACGGCGGCGGGATTGCTGCTCGGCGCGGACGTCCCCTACGTGATCCAGTCTCGCGAGGGAGCGCAGTTGGGACCCGGCCCGAGCGGCACGACGGTCCTGGTGCGGCCACAGGACGAGCAGCAGGCGCGGCAGATCCTGCAGGACACCGGCGCCCTGGGGGACGCGGGAGCATGACGTCGGAGCGCTTGCTGGCAGCGATCGGGGGCGTGGCGGCTCTGATCGCCGTGGCCCTCGGGGCGTTCGGGGCGCACGCGCTGCGCGCCCGCCTGGCACCCGACCTGCTCGCGGTGTTCGAGACGGGGGCGCGGTACCAGATGTACCATGCCCTGGGCCCTGGCCTTGCTCGCGGCGGCGTTCGCGTACGGGCGGTGGGCGACGGCCCCGACCCTGTGGGCAGGCTGGCTCTTCACGGCGGGAATCCTGGTGTTCTCCGGCAGCCTCTACTTGCTCGCGCTCACTGGCGCGCGCTGGTGGGGGGCGGTCACTCCGGTGGGCGGCCTCTGCTTCCTGCTCGGGTGGATCGCGTTCATCTGGGGTGCCCTCGCCGAGTCTCGCTGAAGCCCGGCGAAGACGGGAGGAAGCAGGGTCCGTGAGGCGGAACCACCGGCTGACAGCGGCGGAGCGCCGTGTCGTGGCCCGCTGCCGTACCCCCCTGCTCACCCAACGTTGGCTCAAGTCCCTCGACTACAACTGGGAGCGCAACGGCGAGACCCTACGCACCTTCCGCGGCGTCGTGCGTTCGGGGGAGGCTCATTGCCTCGAGGCCGCCCTCGCGGCCGCCACGGTCATGGAGCAGCACGGCTATCCGCCGCTGCTGCTCGATCTGGAGTCGCGGGACAACCTGGACCACGTGCTGTTCGCCTTCCGGCGCAATGGACGCTGGGGAGCGGTCGCCGGCTCTCGCGACGTGGGTCTGTGGGGGCGCAAGCCGGTGTTTCGCACGGTGGAGGCACTGGCTCGCAGCTACTACGAGCCCTACATCGACCTCACCGGACGCGTGACGGGCTTCGCGTTGGTGGATCTGCGCGACTTGGGCTCGTACGACTGGCGCTTTTCCGAGCGCAACGTGTGGAAGGTCGTGCGCTTCCTCATCGACGCACCGCACCGCCGGATGCCCACCAGCTACCGGCGTTATATTCGGTTGCGAGAGCGTTACCGGAACTTCATCAAGACCCACGATCCTCGTGGCACACCGTTCACGCGTGGGCGCAAGCACTGGATGTGAGGCATGACGACGACGACGGTGTATCTCGACGGCTCCTACCTTCCCAAGGGGGAGGCGCGTCTCTCCCCGGATGACCGTGG